>JAHRWO010000376.1 GCA_019105125.1 Flavobacterium sp. | reverse complement strand
TCAAATCGTTGGTATTTGATTGGTGGTTTGGTTTTGTCTTTGATTTTACCTTTAATTACGTTTACAAAAACGATTTGGGTAGAACCAACACCAATTCCAGTCATATATGAAGAGATAATTTCTGCTAATAACAATGCAATTGAAGTTCCTATTCAGGAAACAACTTTAGATTGGACTTTGATTTTAATTACAGCTTACGCAGTAATTTCAATCTTACTATTGATGAAAATTACTTTTGAATTGGCTTCCTTTTTTAAAAGAATCCGTAAAAATCAAAAGCAAAAAGAAACCAATTTTGTCTTAATTCATTCCGACACAACCGAAAATCCATTTTCGTTCTTTCATTACATTGTGATTAATCCCAATCGATTTTCTAAAGAAGAATTTCAACATATTTTAACCCACGAAAGCATTCATGTGAAGCAAAAACATTCCATTGATGTGTTACTTGCAAAACTGTTTTGTGCTTTGTTTTGGGCAAATCCAATCGTTTGGTTGTATCGAAAAGCTATGCTTCAAAACTTAGAATTTATTGCTGATAGTGAAACTTTTCAGCAAATCGAAAGTAAATACGAATATCAAAAAACCTTATTAAAAGTAGTGACTCATCAACACGACTTAAGTATTACTAATCAATTTTATCAATCATTAATCAAAAAACGAATCGTTATGTTACACACAAATCAATCAAACAAAAGAAATGCTTGGAAGTACGGAATTATTCTTCCGCTATTAGTTGGCTTTATGTTATTGTTTCAAATTGAAACAGTGGCGCAAGTAAAAGAAAGTAAAATTGAAAAAAACAATTATGAGGTTTCTTCAAATTATTCTTCAATTTTAACCAAAAATACCACTGACAAAGAGTTGCGTGAATTAGAAAAGACTTTTTCAAACGAAAAACATAAACTTAAAATTTCAAACGTAAAGCGAAATAAAAAAGGCGAAATAATAGAAATAAAACTCTTATTTGACTCAGGAAAAACCTATGTTCAAATTCTTGAAAGAAAATCAAAAGAACCTATTCAAGATATTAAAATTTATATTAATTCGGATAAAAATGGCAATGAAACTTGCGGTTTTGAAGAAATTTCAAATAAAGTTACTGCAGAATTTGTTTCAGTTGATGAAAACGGATCTATAAAAATAGATTCTGAAGGTTATACTGTAGATAGTATGGTTAAAAATGGAAAAAAAGTAAATTTAATTATCAACGGAAAGCTACAATCAGCAACTGTGAAAAGTAAAATTCCATTAGACCAAGAGTTAGATGTTTTAAAAGAACTAGATGAAAAAGAATTAAAATCAAAATACAACATTGATAAAAAAGAAGGCGAAATTTATTATGAATTTACAACTAAAAAAGTAGAAGATAAATCAACAAATACTGGTTGGGGAATAAGTTACCAAACAGAAACATCTAGACCTGAAAATTTAATTGAAGAAATCAAAGAAGACGAAAAAATAGACTATAAAAAATCATTAATCATATTCGATGGAAAAGAAATTTCTTCTGCTGAACTTGACAGAATTGACCCAAAAAACATAAGTTCTATGTCATCTATTTCAGGTTCTAAATACACAATTAAAAAATATGGTGAAAAAGCGAGTAGTGGAGTAATTGAAATAGAATCGATTGAATTTAACAAAAAAAACAACCCAATTAAAATTAATGTAGAAAAAGATGTAGATTTCAGATTAAACGATGACAACGATGGTTTTGTAATTAATAAAACATCACAAAATGAAGATTTAGAATTCTACAAATCAATCCTAATAAAAAACAACATTGCTTTTGAATTTAATAGTATAGAAAGAAATGAAAAGAATCAAATAACATCGATAACAATTCAACTATCAGAAAATGGTAAGATTGAAAAAAAGATAATTAAATCTAATAATGTTATTCCAAAAATATTTATTGGTAAAAGAAAAGGAGCTCTAATCATTACAGAAACCAAATAAAAAAATCCCGATTGAATCGGGATTTTGTTTATTAAAATGCTTCATTATTTAGACCATTCAGCAATGCTGTCTTTGTTCATTTTTTCATAATCAGCGTTTCCTGCTTTAACTGATAAAGCTAAAGATTCTTTTGCTGTAGCAATAGCTCCTTTTTTGTCACCCAATTTAGCTTGTATTAAAGACTTTAATCTCAAATACCAGAAAGGAATATCTCTGTCTTTTGGTGAGTTTGAAATAGCATTGTTAACCCAAGTTAACGCTTTATTCATGTCTTTATTAGTTTGATAGAAATATTGAGCAGATGAAAAATAATCTGCTGCAGTTGGACCTGCTAATGTTTTTTCAATGCTCTTCATAGCCATTTCTTCTGAAGGAACTGTAAAAGGAATAGCTACTGAAGTTCTTTCCCAAGAAATCTCAAGAACACCTGCATCATTAGTTAAGTTGCTCAAAGAAATAGTAAATGATTCTACTGATTTATTTGAAGTTTCAGGCTTTACCGTTACTTTTAATGCCACTTTTGTATCATCCCATTTCTCAGGTAAACCCCAATTGTTAGTATCCGTGTAGAAAATCACATCCCAACTATCTGCCTTTGGAGTTGTAAACAACGCGTATTTTCCTTTTTTAAGTTCTTTTCCTGCAACTTTAACATCATCACTGAAGGAAATAGTTGTGTTTCCATTTGCTCCTGTCCTCCACATTTTACCAAAAGGAACTAAATCTCCATAAACAGTTCTTCCTTTTGCACTTGGTCTAGAATATTCTAATTGTACATTAGTTAATCCAACAACTTGTTCAACTTTTGCTAATGGACTTGACTGAGGTGTTTTTACTTGTGCCTCTACCACAAAATTGGCTAATACTAAGGCCAACATTACAATAATTTTTCTCATAGTTAGTGTTTTTAGATGGTCAAATTTACAAATTGTGATCAAACCAAATGTTAATTAATACTTAAATGATATTTTTTTGTTTAATTTTTTACTTAAAAGTTTAAACAATTTTGTACTTTTACAAAAAAATAATCATGAAAATTTATCGACTACATACCAAACAAAATTTACCAATTTCAATTGACAAAGCTTGGAAACTTCTATCTGATCCCAAAAATTTACAATTGATTACCCCAGATTACATGGGATTTAAAATTCTTTCTGGAGCTGATAGACCAATGTTTCCAGGGCAAATTATTCAATATATAGTGACTCCAGTTTTAGGAATTCCAACTAAATGGGTGACAGAAATTACTCATGTGGTTGACAAACAGTACTTTGTAGACGAACAACGTTTTGGTCCCTATGCATTGTGGCATCATAAACATTTTATTAAAGAAATTCCTGGTGGAGTTGAAATGGAAGATATCGTAGATTATAAAGTTCCGATGGGAATTTTGGGTCAATTGGTTCATCCAATATTAGTAAAACCTAAATTGGACGAAATTTTCGAATATCGAAGAAAAAAATTAATTGAGCTATTTGGCGAATTTAAAGGATAACATCATGAAAAATATACTATTAATAGGTGGTTCTTAC
>JAHRWO010000365.1 GCA_019105125.1 Flavobacterium sp. | reverse complement strand
CTCGTGCTTTTGCTATTTTGTGCATTTCGTTGATAACGATTGGAATATCCATAGTAGCGGTATTAATATTTGAACCAAAAGGAACACCTTTATTACCTGTAGCCTTTGAGTGTTTTTCAGCTTTCAGTACGGCTGGACTATCCTTAAACTTAACCCCTACTCTTACTGAGCCTAGTAAATATGTCTTGATAGCTAGTATGTTTATTGGTCGTATCGGAATGCTCAACTTAATGGTTGGATTATTGCGAAGAATGAATCATCAATTCTACGAATATCCAAAAGAAAATATATTAATTAACTAATCTTGTCCAAATGAAAATTATCGTATTTGGTTTAGGAAACTTCGGAATGTCGCTTGCTATCAGCCTAACTGAAACAGGAAACGAAGTAATTGGTGTTGATAAAAACATCGAAAAGGTGAATTTAGTGAAAGATAAAATTTCGCTTGCGATTGCCTTAGATTCTACTAATGAATTGTCTTACGAAGCCTTACCTTTGAAAGATGCTGATAAAGTGGTGGTAGCTATTGGTGAAAACGAAGGAGCTGCCATTATTACAACAGCAATTATCAAGAAATTATCAGATGTAAAAATTATTAGTCGCGCCTTATCTCCTATTCACGATACCGTTTTGGAAGCGATGGGAATTTATAGCATCATTCACCCAGAACAAGAATCGGCTGATCGATTGACGAAGCAAATCAACTTTAAATCGACTTTAGAAAATTACCAATTAGATGATAATTATACCATTTCTGAAGTAAAAGCAAAACCAGAATTCTTTGGAAAAACATTAGCCGAATTAGATTCTATCGATAAATACCGTTTGACGTTAGTTACGATTATCCGAAAAAGAGAAAAACGAAATCTTATTGGAAAAAAATCGATTATAAAAGAAACGATAGGTCGTCCTGCTCCAGATACTGTTGTATTAGAAGACGATATTTTAGTGGTTTATGGATACAATAAAGACATTGAAACCTATTGTTTAGGACAAGAAGAACACCAAATTAGAAGTTAAAATGACCCGAATTCTCTCTACAAAAAAACTTTCAAAAGCATTAAAAGACAAACTTTCTGATGCCAAAATTGAACTTGTAGAAAAGAATTTCATTCAAACTAAATCTATTGATTTTGAAACACCTCAGCTCAATGACTACTTGGTTTTTACAAGTAAAGAAGCGGTAAAAAGTGTTTTAAAATCGAAAATAAAAAACGTTCATTCCATTTCGTGTTTGTGTGTGGGAAGTAAAACCCGAAGTTTCCTTGAAAAGAAAGGATTCACCGTTTTAGAAAGTGCCGATTATGCCGAAAAATTAATCCAAATAATAGAATCAAAATATAAAACTAATTCGTTTACCTTCTTTTGCGGAAATATCAGAAGAAATACGATTCCTACTTTTTTTCAAGAAAACAAAATCGTTTACAACGAGTTTATCGTATATGAAACCAAATTGAAACCACACCAAATAAAAGAATCATTTGATGGCGTTTTATTTTATAGTCCGTCGGGTATAAATAGTTTTTTAGAAAAGAACACATTAGAAAATAAAACGTGTTTTTGCATTGGAACCACCACGGCAAAAGCATTAGAAAATGAAACAAAAAACATAGTAATTGCATCACAACCCACAGTTGAACATGTAATTGATGAAGTGATAAAATATTATAAATAAAATAGCGCCTTTGCATCTTTGCGAGAAATAATCAAGAAGAGACAAATTGCAATTAAAACAAAAACCATGTTAAAGAACGATTTATTTTTACGAGCATTAAAAGGAGAAACTGTTGAACGTCCACCTGTTTGGATGATGCGTCAAGCCGGAAGATATTTACCAGAATTTAGAGCTTTACGCGATAAATATGATTTTTTCACTCGTTGCGAAACTCCAGAATTAGCTGCTGAAATTACAGTGCAACCTATTCGAATTGTAAAACCAGATGCTGCCATATTATTTTCGGATATTTTGGTAGTGCCAAGAGCGATGGGAATTGACGTGGAATTAAAAGACAACATCGGTCCGATTATTCCAAATCCTATTCGTTCAATAGAACAAGTAAATCAAGTTTTCATTCCAGATGTGAATGAATCGTTGGGTTATGTAATGGATGCTATTAAATTAACAAAAGAAATGTTGAATAACGAAGTGCCGTTAATTGGTTTCGCAGGTTCACCATGGACCATCTTTTGTTATGCAGTTGAAGGAAAAGGTTCGAAAAGTTATGACACAGCCAAAGGTTTTTGTTTTTCACAACCAGAAGCAGCTCATGCTTTATTACAAAAAATCACCGATACTACTATTTTATACTTAAAAGAAAAAGTGAAAAACGGTTGTAATGCTATTCAAATTTTCGATTCTTGGGGTGGTATGTTATCTCCAGTAGATTATCAAGAATTCTCTTGGAAATACATCAACCAAATCGTAGAAGCATTAGCTCCTGTTACTGAAGTTATCGTTTTTGGAAAAGGATGTTGGTTTGCATTAAACGAAATGTCAAAATCAAAAGCATCAGCTTTAGGAGTAGACTGGACATGTTCACCAAGAAACGCACGTTATTTAACCGGTGGCGATATTACCTTACAAGGAAATTTTGATCCAAGTCGTTTGTTATCTCCAATACCAACCATCAAAAAAATGGTTCACGAAATGATTGACGAATTCGGAAAAGACAAATACATTGTAAACTTAGGTCACGGCATTTTACCAAATATTCCGGTTGATCATGCTAAAGCGTTTGTGGAAGCGGTGAAAGAGTATAAATAATTATGAATGGTGTTAATTTGAAATACTTGTCCATTTTACTATTTCTTTTTATTTGCATTCCAACTCCACATGTTAGTTTGCCTTTTTTTTTAGTAATTGGTTTATTGATACTTCAAATCTTTTCTTTAACAGATGAGTTTATATTGCTTTCAATTGAAAATTTATTTCTGATATTATCAATTTTAGGAATAATTTTATATTTAAATAAAAGATTAATATTGGGTTTTCTAGGTCAATTGCTGCTAATTACAGCGGTTATTGTTTTTGTAAAAATTGAAAATTTAAAACATTTTGAATTCACAATTCCTTTTACAATACACTTACTAATATCAAGCTTATATTTTTTAAAATTGTTTAGAGTAAAAAATGAAAAATAAATTCTACACCTACATACAAAACCTACAAGATCAAATCTGTAAAGGATTAGAAGCTATTGATGGTAGTACCAAATTTCGTGAAGATATTTGGGAACGACCAGAAGGTGGTGGCGGTCGCACACGTGTGATTGAAAATGGAAACGTTTTTGAAAAAGGCGGTGTAAATATTTCGGCGGTTCACGGAAAATTGCCTGATACCATGCAAAAAATGTTCGGTGTAGGAGAAGCCGATTTTTTCGCTTGCGGATTAAGTTTGGTGATTCATCCGAAAAATCCAATGGTACCAACCGTTCATGCGAATTGGCGTTATTTTGAAATGTATGATGAAAACGGAGAAATCATCAATCAATGGTTTGGTGGCGGACAAGATTTAACTCCGTATTATCTGTTTGAAGAAGATGCGAAACATTTTCATCAAACCTGTAAAACCGCTTGCGATAAACACAATCCAGAATTTTATCCGAACTATAAAAAGAAATGCGATGAGTATTTTTGGAATGCACACCGAAATGAAGCAAGAGGAATTGGCGGTTTGTTTTTCGATTATTTGAAAGAAACCGAAACCATGAAAATGGAAGATTGGTACAATTTCGTAACTGAAGTTGGGAATTCGTTCCTTCAAGCGTATGTTCCAATTGTAGAAAAAAGAAAAGATGTACCTTATTCAGATGCGCAAAGAACTTGGCAAGAAATTCGCCGTAGTCGTTATGTAGAATTCAATTTAGTTCACGATAAAGGCACCCTTTTCGGACTAAAAACCAATGGAAGAATAGAAAGTATTTTGATGAGTTTGCCACCTCATGTACAATGGGTGTACGACCATCATCCTGAAGTAGGAAGTGAAGAAGAAAATTTATTAAAAATATTAGCAAAACCAGTTGATTGGATATAATTATCCATTGTCAATTATAAAATATCAATTATTATGTTTCCAATACACAGAGGTCGTCGTTTAAGAGTAAACGAATCTATAAGAAGTTTAGTTCGCGAAACCAGTTTAAGTCCGGCTGATTTTATGTTTCCGATGTTTATCATGGAAGGTGAAAATACCAAAGTAGAAATCCCTTCTATGCCAGGAATTTTCCGTCGGACTTTAGATTTAACGGTGGAAGAAGTAAAAGAATTATTCGCTTTAGGAATTCGTGCCGTAAATATTTATGTTAAAGTTAGCGATGATTTAAAAGACAACACCGGAAAAGAAGCATGGAACGACAATGGTTTGATGCAAAGAGCCATTCGTGCTATAAAAGCGGCTTGTCCAGAAATGATTGTAATGCCAGATGTAGCTTTAGACCCATATTCGATTTATGGTCACGATGGAATTATTGAAAAAGGTGATGTAGCAAATGATGCCACTAACGATGCTTTAGTAAAAATGGCGGTTTCACATGCACAAGCTGGTGCCGATTTTGTAGCGCCAAGTGACATGATGGATGGTCGTGTGTTGCGTTTACGTCAAGGTTTAGATGCTGCTGGATTTCATAATGTGGGTATTATGAGTTATTCGGCGAAATATGCTTCGGCTTTTTATGGTCCGTTCCGTGATGCTTTGGATTCTGCTCCAAAAGATGCTGATGTAGAAGTACCGAAA
>JAHRWO010000203.1 GCA_019105125.1 Flavobacterium sp. | reverse complement strand
AAGATCATGAGTATAATGAAGAGGAAGACGAAGCAATTGTAACAGCAGCTAAATCTTCAGGAACTGCAGATGAGGCTTTAATGGCAATGTTACGCGATTTACGTAAGAAAGAAGCTAAAAAATTAGGTGTGCCTCCATTTGTTATTTTCCAAGATCCTTCATTAGAAGATATGGCTTTAAAATATCCAATTTCTATTGATGAGTTGAGTAATGTGCATGGAGTAGGAGAAGGGAAAGCCAAAAAATATGGAAAACCATTCGTTGATTTGATCAGTCGATATGTTGAAGATAACGATATTATTCGTCCAGATGATTTAGTAGTGAAATCTACTGGGGCTAATTCTGGATTGAAGTTGTACATTATTCAAAACGTGGACCGAAAATTAGGATTAGATGACATCGCTAAGGCAAAAGGTTTAGATATGGATGGTTTGTTGAAAGAAATGGAACAAATTGTCTATTCGGGAACCAAATTGAATATCAAATATTGGATTGACGAAATTTTAGATGAAGACCAACAAGAAGAAATTCACGATTACTTCATGGAATCCGAATCAGATAAAATTGATTTGGCGTTAAAAGAATTTGATGGAGATTACGATACCGAAGAATTGCGTTTGATGCGCATTAAATTCATTAGCGAAGTAGCGAACTAATTCTTAATTTTTGAAATTAGGAGCACCGATGGAAACAGTTTGAGAAATTTTGAAAATAAATAGAAAACGCTGTCATGTGACAGCGTTTTTTTATGCTTTAAAGTCCCTAAAGATATAAATCCAAATGATTCGTGATAGTTTAATATTGACTAAGGTTAGACTTAAAATCATAGCTCCAATGATTGGAATAATTCGCAAATCGAATGTTTCTTCAAAAAAAGGCATGCAAATGAAGTAGGTAATTAAGGCTTCTGCCACGCCTAATGCATAACTTACGAACATGGCTCCGAAGAAGAATCCAGGTTCTTTTTCGAATTTGGTACCGCAATTAGCGCAATTTTCATGCATTTTTGGAAAACTAAAACTGAAGTGTAGCAATCCTTTTTCAAAAATCTTTCCTTTCTTGCAATTGGGACATTTGTTTCCCAACATATTTAAAATGTTTGTAATCATGATTTAATTTGTAGTGTAAATTTCGCCTCGGTGTGGTTTTAGAATATCTCGAAATGTAATCATGTCTTTTTCTTCTACCACAATAAAAGCAATGGCATGCATTTCGTTGATGATTTCAAAACCTGTTTTTTCTAGTGTGATTTTTTCTTTTTCTAAGTATTCGTTCAGATGAATATCATGATGTTCTGCTGTTTTGGCTGCAGCTTCTCCTCTAAAATCCCAAATGAGTTTTATTTTTCGGTTCATGTTTTCGAATTAAAAATCAAAGGTAAGTTTTTAGTACATTTGAAAAAACTAAATCGATATGAAAGTTTTATTTGCCTTCCTTTTTGTTGGAACTTTTTCGTTTTCTCAACAACTTACATTAGAACAAGCCAATCATTTGGCGAGTTTGCCTATAAAATGTTTGCAACAAGAATATCCTAATAAACTCAACCAACTTTTGTTAAACGAAATGGAGTTGTTATCTCCAAAAGTCTTACATCCTGCATTTTATGGCTGTTTTGATTGGCATTCTTCGGTGCATGGTCATTGGAGTTTGGTGTATTTGTTGACTCATTTTAAAGACATAAAAGATCGAGAGCAAATCATTGAAAAGTTACAAATCAATCTTTCTAAAGAAAATATTGTACAAGAAATAGTCTATTTTGAAAAAACGCATGAGAAATCGTTTGAACGCACGTATGGATGGAATTGGTTACTCAAATTACAACATGAATTGGAAATCTCGAAAGAACCTTTTGCCAAAGAATTGGCTGATAATTTACGTCCTTTAACCGATTTAATTGTCAAACGTTATATCGAGTTTTTACCTAAATTATTATATCCCATTCGTGTTGGAACACATTCTAATACGGCTTACGGATTGACCAACGCTTGGGATTATGCGGTTTATTCTGGTCATGTTGAATTACAAACAAGTATTCAAGAACATGCTAAACGTTTGTTTTTAAAGGATGAAAATTGTCCGTTTTATTGGGAGCCAAGCGGAACCGATTTTTTATCACCTTGTATGGAAGAAGTCGCAATTATGCAACGTATTTTACCTCAAAATGAATTTCTTTCTTGGTTGAAGAGATTTGCACCCCAATTGTTTTCCAAAGAATGGCAATGGGAAGTGGCTCGTGTATCCGATAGAACCGATGGTCATTTGGTTCATTTAGACGGTTTGAATTTCAGCCGCGCTTGGAATATGTACTTTTTAATTCGTCAGTATCCTAAACAATTTTCGCATTTGAAACCTTTGGCCGATAAACATTTGTCTTTCTCACTACCTTCTATTGTAGATGGTAATTACGAAGGCGAACATTGGTTGGCTACTTTTGCGTTGCGTGCTTTTGAAGAAAAATCGAAAATCAAATAGTATATTTGCCGAAATTTTAAGATTATGCCACGCGAATTTCAATTTCAAGTTTCACCCGAAGTAGCCGCAAACGAAAGTTTGTTAGCCCAACATGTAGCGAAGTTATTTCAGGTTAGCCAAAAAGAAATTCAGAAAGTGGTGGTTGTAAAACGCTCGATTGATGCGCGTCAGAAAGCCATTAAGATAAATATTAAGGCAAATGTTTTTTTGGTTGGAGAAGAATATGTTGCTTCAAAAGTCGAATTGCCAGATTATCCCAATGTTGCTAATAAACAAGAAGTAATTGTTGTTGGTGCTGGTCCTGCCGGATTATTTGCAGCATTGCAATTAATAGAATTAGGGCTTAAACCTATTGTTCTAGAAAGAGGAAAAGATGTTCGTGGT
>JAHRWO010000266.1 GCA_019105125.1 Flavobacterium sp. | reverse complement strand
TGGGCTTTAGCGATTATTGGAATTGCAATCGTATTATTTTTTGCTTCAATTCTTTCGAAAAACATTACGATTAAAGGTTATTCTATTCAGAAATTGCTTCATAAAATCAACGAAATTCCGAAGAAGATTCACCGAAAAAATATTTTATTAGGAGTTTGTCGTTACTTGGTTTTCTCACATCAATATTATGTTTTGTTTTTGGTTTTTGATGTCGATTTACCTTATCTAACATTGATTAGCTCGATTGCGGCAGTTTATTTTTTAGCTTCTTCGTTACCGAGTTTTCAATTTCTAGATTTCGCCGTAAAAGGAAGTGTGGCGATGTTTTTCTTTGGAAAATATGGGATTAACGAATGGATTGTAATTTTCATAAGTACGTTAATGTGGTTTTTGAACGTAGTTTTACCTGTAGTGATTGGAAGTTATTACGTAATGCGATTTAAGTTGAATACTTCAAAATAAATTCATTATGCTGGAATTAATTCTCGGAATTGTTTTTTTTGTTTACATCTTGTTTATTGGGCAATTGATTTATGGATTTCTTCAAATGAAACGATTTTCTAAAAAAGAATTCACTCTAAAAACAACCTTTTCAATTGTAGTTCCGTTTCGAAATGAAAAAGAAAATCTTCCGAATTTATTGCACTCGATTTCTTTATTGCATTATCCGAGAGAATTGGTTGAAGTTATTTTGGTGGATGATGATTCTGAAGATGAATTTAGAATTCAGAATTTAGAATTTAGAATTCAAATTATTAAGAACATTAGAAAATCAAATTCACCGAAGAAAGATGCGATTGAAACCGCTATTCAAGTTGCCAAAAACGATTGGATTATTACTACTGATGCGGATTGTTTGGTTCAGAAAGATTGGTTGACGATTTATGATCAATATATTCAAAAAAATGAAGTGGAAATGGTGGCTTCTGGCGTTTGTTATGTTCCAAAAAATGGCTTTTTATCGGCTTTTCAGAATTTAGATTTCTTGAGTTTACAAGGCGCTACCATTGGAAGTTTTGGAATTGAAAAACCTTTCATGTGTAATGGAGCCAATTTTGCGTACTCAAAAACATTTTTCAAGCAATTAAATGG
The DNA here is from genome assembly GCA_019105125.1 of Flavobacterium sp. GTDB lineage: Bacteria > Bacteroidota > Bacteroidia > Flavobacteriales > Flavobacteriaceae > Flavobacterium. Next base: position 2,968 of record JAHRWO010000266.1, on the reverse strand, counting down.
ATTCCAAGGTAATGAAACTATAGCGAGTGGTGATGATGTTTTTTTACTTCAAAAAGCGGTTTCAGCTGCTCCAAAGAAAGTTGGATTCTTGTTAGCCAAAGAAAGTATCGTAGCTACAAAACCAGTAGAAACTTGGACTGAATTGTTTCAACAACGTGTTCGCTGGGCTTCTAAAAGTACGGGATATTCTTCTGTTTACGGTAAGTTGTTAGCGCTTGTAGTTTTTGTCGGGAATCTGGCTTGGATAGTGAGTTTTTTGCTTTGGTTGACAAGTGTATTAGACCAAAACATTTTCATGCTTTTTGTCGCTTTGAAATTTCTTATCGATTTTATCTTGATTTACAAAACCGCAAATTTCTTCGAATCGAAATTACAATATGTGTTAGCGAGTAGTTTGCTGTATCCGTTTTTTAGTGTTTCAGTGGCGATGTATTCGTTATTTGGGAAATACAATTGGAAAGGGAGAAACTTTAGGAAATAATTAGCTCGAAAAGACAAAATAAGCAAAGTTTTCGGAACACAGATTTATGAAATTGGAGAAATTAATAAATCTCGACTTGGCTCGATTTGACAAAATAGTACAATAGGTACTAATTTTTTTAACGTATAAGTCATGTGATTCTTTTGAAGTGGACAGCTTTTTCAAATCAAGTTCCTATCAGATTTTAAAAATTATTGAAATTTCTTAAATCTGTGTTCCTAACTTGAAATTGTAATTGCACTTGACTTACACTTGCTTACTTCTCCATTTTGATAATCACGGGAAGCACAAATTGTGTTTTTACTTTCACGCCTCTTTTAATAGCTGGTTCTACTTTTGGAAAATCGGATAATCTGGAGGTTAAAATACTATCGATTTTTGTTTTATCTGCTAAAGCGATGCTATCGTTGGGATATAGAGTTTCAAATTGCAAACTCGAATCTGGATTTACGGTAATTTTTACGTTGATAGTGTCTATTTCTGGATATTCAACACGTAACGTATCAATTCCTATTCGTTCTTGAATGGTTTGTGCTATATAATCGAAGAAACATTGTTTTTTTATTTCCGCATCTTTTATCGTATCACATTGCAAAACCGACGGAAATTCATCCACTTCACTCCAATTGATTTTTTTCAATTCTTGTTCCAATAGTTCTTTCTCATCAGGCACTTGTTTATCGAAGTACTGACAAGAAACCATTGAAAATAAAAGAAGTAAGACAGAAAATAATTTCATTAGTTAATTTTTAATATATCGTATGAAAACAAAGTTATAAATTTGTTAGACAATAACTAAAATCTTATGGAATACTTTTTATTGATTCTGGGTTTCATTTTAATGATAATTGGCATTTTAGGAAGTTTACTTCCTGCTTTACCAGGTCCGCCAATAAGTTGGGTTGGGATTTTACTGCTTTATTTTTGTCAAGGAATCGAAACCAATTATTGGTTACTAGGCATTACTTTAGTAATTGCTATTGTGATTGGGATTTTAGATTATGTGATTCCAGCACAAGGCACGAAATACTTTGGCGGTAGTAAATACGGAATATGGGGAACGAATATCGGTTTAGTAATCGGCTTGTTTTTTCCTCCTTTTGGGTTTTTGATTGGGCCTTTTTTAGGAGCTTTAATAGGCGAACTCATTTACAATTCAAACGAAGGAAAACGCGCTTTTAAAGCTGCTACTGGTTCGTTCTTAGGTTTCTTGGCGGGAACGTTTATAAAGTTTCTAGTGAGTTTGCTTTTCTTAGGATTGTTTTTAGTTGTTGCGTGGCAAAATAAATCAATATGGTTGTAATAAAAAATCCTGAATTACTTCAGGATTTTTGCTATATTTTTTCTTTTGGCCTTACAATTATTCGCAATGATTGATCTTTAGTGAAATAAGCAATTGCCCAATTGTATAAAGTTTGTAAACGATTTCTGTAATTAACTAACGACATAATGTGAACAAACAACCACATAATCCATGCAAAAAAACCATAAAAATGAGTATTCGCTGGAATATCAGCAACTGCTTGTGCTCTACCGATAATCGCCATCGATCCCTTGTCGCTATATTTAAAGACTCGTAAAGGCTTATTAGAAAGCATATTTTTAAAATTCTTTGCAATATTTTTACCTTGTTGAATAGCTACTTGTGCTACTTGAGGATGTCCTTGAGGGAATTTAGCATCTACATTTTCCATAATACAAGTATCTCCAATAGCAAAAATATTGGCTGTCCCTTTGACTTTATTAAATCCATCAACTATAAGTCGTTTGCCTTTACCATAAGATTCTATAGGAATTCCTTTAAACAACATAGCGGAAACCCCAGCAGCCCAAATTAAGTTTTTTGTTTTAATATAAGAACCGTCTTTAAAAGTTACCACTTCACCATCATAATCCACAACCTGAGTATTTAATTTTACTTGTACGCCAAGTTTTTTTAATGATTCAAGAGTATATTTTTGTGATTTTTCACTCATGGGTGCTAACAATCGATCCCCTCCATCCACTAAAAAAATTTCGGTTTTACGCACATTGTTTAATTCTGGATATTCTTTTCTAATGATTGTTTTACTCATCTCTGCAAACATTCCAGAAACTTCAACACCTGTAGGACCTCCGCCTGCAATAACCATTGTTAAAAGACGTTTTCTTTCGGCTTTACTTTTAGTTATTGTTGCTTTTTCTATACGTTGGAGCAAAATATTTCTCATGTTAAGAGCATCATCTAACGTTTTCATTGGAATAGCATGCTTTTTTACATTTTCCATTCCAAAATAATTGCTCTCTGTACCTGTTGCAAAAACTAAATAATCATATACGATTTCGCCATTATTCAACTTTAAGAGATTCTCCGATGGCACAACTTCTACAAATTCTCCTAACCAGAAACGAATATTCTTATTATCTTTTAATAACTTTCTGAAAGGATAACTGATGGAAGATGGCTCTAAAAAACCTGTTGCTACTTGATAAATTAAAGGGGGAAAA
>JAHRWO010000259.1 GCA_019105125.1 Flavobacterium sp. | reverse complement strand
TAAAGAAGGTCAAATGGTATGGAGACAAAGTGGAGAACTTGACGCTAACACTTTAATTTCTTTAGTGCAAGAACAAGCCTAGGGAATTACATCGAAAACAAACCCCTTATCTTTTAAAATTTGTATTGCTTTAGGTAAAGCAAACCTCAGATTTTTTTCTGCTTTTAAGCTATCGTGAAATACGATAATACTTCCTTGTGCCGTATGTGTAATTACATTTTCTAAACATTTTTCGGCTGATATAGTTGAATCGAAATCATAACTCAAAACATCCCACATAATTATTTTGTAACCTAAATTACGAACTACTTTTGATTGACTTGGTTTTATTTTCCCATAAGGTGGACGAAATAGAAAAGAGTGTTCAGTGTTCAGTTTTGAGTGTTCGGTTTCGCACAACTTGAAATTATCAATGTAATGATTAGTCTCAGTTTTCCATCCGTTTAAATGGTTGAAAGTGTGGTTTCCGGTTTGATGACCTTCAATAAGTATTCTTTTATAAATTTCTGGATGTTTTTTGATATTATCCCCAATGCAAAAAAAAGTAGCTTTAACATTATTTGATTTTAAAAGATCTAAAACCCATTCGGTTACCATTGGAATTGGACCATCATCAAAAGTTAAATAAATTTTTTTTTCTGAATTTGGGATATCCCAAACCATTTTTTTAAAATTTTTTTTGATTAGAAGATGTGTTTTAACCCAATTGAACTTCATGTTTGTAAAATGAATTTAAAAAAAATGTTCCAAACAATTTTATTTGGAACATTTTGTCTTTTGGAATTGATTATTCCATTTTTATACCAAAACGAAGAAATGCTTTAATATAGTTGTTAAATTTAGCTTTCTCAGTATTGTAAAATTCTAAATCGTCAGCTGCCTTTGCCGTTTGAAGCATACCTCTGTAATAGTAAATGTCATTAGCAATATCCATAGCATTAAAGTTTTGCTCACTTGGTTTCCAACCGCTGTAGAATTTTAAATTCTCTTGATATTTTTTAATTACTTCAGAAATTATGCCTCTAGCTTTGTCTTTCTTACCTAATTCGTAATATCCAGCTGCAAAAGGTTCTAAAAAAGAATAATATTCAAAATATTGAATTGGCATTTTTTGCATAGCTAAATTAATTACCTTTTCGGCTTTGTCTAGTTTACCTTCGTTGATTAAAGTTTCCATTAATCGAGCTAAATTAGTTCTATATGTTATACTGTTTTTTCTTGTTTCTGGATCGTGATAAATAAAAGGTTTTCCGCTGTTACCCCAATCCCATTTCATAACAATATCGTACATTTTTTCTGAATCAATCAATCCCATTGTAGTTGGACTTGGTGATTCTGTTGGGGTTTTTATTGGAACTAATTTAAAGCACATACCGTCAAGTTGAAGGTAATCTTTCATCCATAAATAATCGTCTTCACCAAAACTTCCGCCTGTAAAATATATAGGTCGTTTCCAATTGTTTTGATTAATGATATCTAGCATCATTAGTCTGTTTTTATAAAGTGCATCATCTTTTATTTCAAATTCAATAGCCGAAACAATAGAATCATAATACTTTTCAGAAACAACTTTATTTTTTATGATTGTTTGTTTATCAACAGGATAAATGATTTTTTTCGATGGGAAGTAGTTCACTTTTCGCCCGTTGTTCAATTCAATTTTAGCTCTTTCGTCTTCTAATGCTACAAATTTTAGCATTTCATCTAGCAACAAAGGATCTTTTGTTCTTTCAACAAACAAAGTGTAATCTCTATGATTTCCAACGTATTGACTTCTTTGGAATGAACTTGGTACGGGGTCTGAATTATGAGTTTTCATTTTCATTTGGTCAATGTACCAATCGGTCATAAACAAACTAGTGTTTACGATTCTAATATCGGTTCTATAGCCCTCAATTTCTTGCATATACCAAAGAGGAAAAGTATCGTTATCTCCAATAGTAAACAAAATTGCATTTGGTTCACAAGAGTCTAAATAAGCTTTTGCCATAGTATAAGCAGTGTCTTTGTTAGAGCGATCGTGATCATCCCAGTTTTCAGCTGCTAATAATACAGGTGAAGCCAATAATGAAATTACTAACACAGTAGGAATTGCAACTTTTGGTTGGATGTATTTTTTTAATGTGTCAAAAATAGCATACACTCCATAAGCAATCCACATTGCAAATACGTAGAAAGAACCAACTAAAGCATAATCACGTTCTCTAGGCTCAAATGGTCTTTCGTTAAGGTAAATTTTTAATGCTAATCCTGTGAAAAGGAAAAATACTAGTAAGACATAAAAACTTTTAATGTCTTTTTTAGCATGGAAAAATATTCCAATAACTGCTAAAATAAAAGGCAAGAAGAAATAAGTGTTTCTACCTTTATTGTTTTTCATATCTGAAGGAAGGTCTTTTTGAGTGCCTACAAAAATTTCATCAACAAACGGGATGCCGCTTAACCAATTTCCATGCGTATTGTCATATTTGCCTTGAACATCACTTTGTCTTCCAACAAAATTCCAAAATAAATAACGAACGTACATGTATCCAAATTGATATTGAATCATGAATTTCATGTTATTGAAAAATGAAGGTTTTTCCACAATTAAATATTCGCCATAACCTTTCAAGAACTTGTCGTAATCGCCTTCGTCTATTTCTCCTGCATCGTATGCTTTTCTAAATTCAGTAACGATTTGAACTAATTCATCTTCATGAGCGTATTCAGGATTGATTCTGAATTCTAAAGGCTCCGTAAAAATCATGTAATTTTCTCTGTGTTCACTGCTCCACATTCTTGGTAAAAATGCTTTATGTGCATCATCAGTATTTTGTTTTGCGTTAACATAATCGTTAGTAATTACGTATTTACCAGATTTATAATCTCTTTCATAGTTTGGTTTTTCATCAGAATATGGATTTTCTGGGTCTAAACCTGAGTAGGAATCAGAGAATTGAGGTCCATAAAACAGTTTTTGTTCTCCGTATTGTTCACGGTTATAGTAAGCTAAAACTTCTGCTGCATCTGATGGTTTGTTTTCGTTAATTGGAGTATTGGCATTTGCACGAATAGGCAACATCATCCAAGTTGAGAAACCTATCAAAATAAATAAGGTGGATAAAATTAAAGTATTATAAAAAACATATCCTTTTTTCTTGGTGTAATTTAATCCAAAATAGAAAGCAGCAACAATTAGAATAAAAGCAAAAATGGTTCCCGAATTAAATGGCATTCCTAAGCTATTAACCATAAAGATTTCTGTTTTACCAAAAAAGGCCAATGTGTAGGGTAATAAAAACTTAAAAATGAAAAGCAAAATAGCAATAATTACTACATTGGCAATAAGGAAACTCTTGATTGTAATGTTGTTATATTTTTTAAAGAAATATAAAAATCCAATAGCTGGGAAGGTTAATAATGCCATGAAGTGCACCCCAAATGACAGACCTATTACTAATGAAATTAATAACAACCATTTATTTCCGCGAGGGGTGTTAATTTCTTGTTCCCAACGCAAACCAAGCCAAAACAATAAAGCAATTAAAAAAGTTGCCATTGCATATACTTCAGCTTCTACAGCATTGTACCAAAAACTATCTGTAAAAGCAAAAGACAAACTCGATATGGCTGCACTCCCTAATATCATTACTGCATTGTTAGTAGAAAGTTCTTTTTCTCCAACAATTAATTTTCTTAATAAAATAGTCAGTGACCAAAACATGAAAAGTACGGTAAATGCACTTGAAAATACAGAAAGATAATTTACCATTAACGCAATTTTGTCAGCACTTAAAGCAAACATTGCAAAAAATGCACCGAGCATTTGAAATAAAGGAGCTCCTGGTGGATGCCCTACTTCTAAATTAGCAGAGGTGGCGATGTACTCACCACAATCCCAAAAACTTAATGTGGGTTCAACAGTTAATGAATAAGTAATTAAAGCTACCATAAAAGTAGCCCAACCGAGAATGGTGTTCCACTTTTTAAAGTTGAATGAATTCATAAAATAGTTTTTCTATATTCTCCTACAAAGAAACTATTTTTTTGTTTACTATTTTAGTTAAATAATTTTTTTAATATTTTTTTTGGAAAAATTTGCAGAATAAAAAATATGTATTACATTTGCACTCGCAATCGAAAAGGTTGTTTAGGTATTGGCCTATGGTGTAATGGTAACACTCCGGTTTTTGGTACCGTCATTCAAGGTTCGAGTCCTTGTGGGCCAACAAAACTCCGCTATTTTTAGCGGAGTTTTTTTATGTCTTTTTTTAATAATTAAATAAAAAAAAAGACCTCAAAATAGGTCTTTTAATTTAAAATCCAACGATTAGATTTTAAATGTTATTACAGGTCGTTTTGCGTGATTTACTAAATCTTCACTTATGCTTCCGTTAAAGAAGTGAGATAGGCCTTTTCTGCCGTGTGTGCTCATTCCTATAATATCCGCATCTATACTTTTAGCAAAATGTAAAATTCCTTTTTCAACATTAACATCATTATAGATGTGAGTGGAAAAATTGTTTATTTTGAATTCTGACACAAATTCGTCCATTTGCTTTTGAGCAACTTTTGTTGATTTAAAGTTGTTTGGAGTATTAATGTTTACTAAATATAAGTGAGATTTAAATTTGTTTACAAAATCAACTACTTTTTCAAATGGTTTTTTAATTTCATCTGAGAAGTCAGAGGCGAAAACAAATTTTTCAGCACTAAAATTAGATTCCTCTCTTTTGATAACTAACACTGGGACATTAGAATTTCTTACAACTTTCTCAGTATTAGAGCCTATGAACATTTCTTGAAATCCGCTTGCTCCGTGAGATCCCATTACGATTAAATCAATATTGTGAGTTTCTCCATTTTTGATAATTCCATCAAAAGCCATTTCAAATTGAATAATTTTAGATATTTTAACCCCGTCTAAAAAGTTGGAGTTCATGATTTCGTCTAATTTGGCTACTGCTGCATTCTTAAAAAACATCAATTCAGGAATATCATGAGCTCTTGAAAGGGCGTCATTACCTGCTGATGGCAATTCAAGCATATGTAGTAAAAAGATTTCGCCGTCATTATTTTTTGCAATCTGAGCGGCAACTTTTAATGCATAATCTGCGTGTTTGGAAAAATCTGTTGGTACTAAAATTCGTTTCATAAGTTTGTTTTTGGTTATATAAGTATGTAAATAAATTACACCCTAAAGGTACAAATAATATCCAAATAGACAATCTTTTTTTTATTCAAAAAAAATATATTATATTTGCTGCGTAATTAAGAGACAAAGGATTATGAGGCACGCAAGGCGTGCCTCTTTTTATAAAAGTATGATGTTTAGAAATAAAGTTCAGGAGTTGTTAGATGCTGCATTAGCAGAACGTGAGCATCTTTTTTTGATTGATTTAAATATCAATGATGCTAATAAAATTAGCATTACTTTAGATGGAGATTCGGGTGTAAATTTACAAGATTGTATCGATGTTAGTAGAGCAATCGAAAATTCTTTGGATCGAGAAGAACAAGATTTTTCTTTAGAAGTTGCATCTGCTGGTGTTTCGAGTCCGTTGAAATTGGTGAGACAGTTCAAAAAAAATGTAGGCAGAACATTAAAAGTGAAAACTATTTCTTCAGAGGAAATCGAAGCGGAGCTTACATTTGCGGATGATGAAAAAATAATCTTGGAATGGCAGGCTCGAGAGCCAAAGAAAATTGGAAAAGGTAAAGAAACTGTAAGTAAAAAATTAGAACTTCCTTACAATAGTATTAAAGAAGCAGTTGTTATAATATCATTTTAAATAAAGCGTTAACATGGAAAATATTGCGTTAATCGAATCGTTTTCAGAATTTAAAGACGATAAACTCATTGACAGAGTTACACTAATGGCAATTTTAGAGGATGTATTTAGAAATGCATTGAAGAAGAAATATGGGTCTGATGATAATTTTGATATCATTATTAATCCAGATAAAGGAGATATGGAGATTTGGAGAAATCGCGTAGTAGTTGAAGATGGTGAAGTAGAAGATCCAAACTCAGAAATATCTTTATCTGAAGCTCGTAGAATTGAGCCTGATTTTGAAGTGGGTGAAGAAGTCTCTGAAGAGGTAAAATTAATTCAATTGGGTAGAAGAGCTATTTTGGCATTACGTCAAAATTTGATTTCTAAGATACATGAACATGACAATACCAATCTTTACAAACAATTTAAAGATTTAATTGGTGATATTTATACAGCGGAAGTGCACCATGTTCGTCCAAAAGCTGTAATTTTGATGGATGATGAAGGAAA
>JAHRWO010000239.1 GCA_019105125.1 Flavobacterium sp. | reverse complement strand
ATTAACATTCCGAAACACTCTCCATGTTCTTTTCCAATGTGTTTATGGTGCATTTTGTGAGCGCGTCTCACGGCTCTAGCGTATCGGTTATTTGCATTTCTGAATAACTTAAAGCGTTGGTGAATAAAAATATCATGTACTAAGAAATAGGCTATTCCATAGGCTAAGATTCCTAATCCAATGGCAAGTCCGTAAATAAAAATATCATATTTCCATAGAAGGAAACATCCGATACTTACTATCGCATAAAAGATGAAGAAAGCATCATTACGTTCAAACCAAGAATCGTGATCTTTCTTATGATGATCGGCATGTAATACCCATAAAAATCCATGCATGATGTATTTATGACTAAACCATGCCATGAATTCCATAAAGCAAAAAGTGGTTAAAAAAACTAAGATATGTATCCACATAATATTTTAAATTTCAATAATTAATTTTATTTAAGATGCTGAAACGAGTTCAGTAAGACAAAAATAGTTACAAAATATTCAATCTGTAATTCAAATAGCATTTTGCTAAAAGACCTACTTTTTCGTAATCAGGAACACGAATTCTCGTATTTTTGATTTCCACAGAAGGTGTTTTCTTCAATTTACTCAATAATTTCTTGTAGTAAATGTAAGCAGTGTAAACTCCAAATTTAGCTTCGATTGGTAATTTTTGAATTCCTTCGAATCCAGCATCAAAATCGGCTTGAATTTCAGCTATAATTTGTTGTTTAGATGCTTCATCCAATCGCGATAAATCAGTATTTGGAAAATAGGTTCTGCTTAAATCCTCAAAATCAGCTTTTAAATCGCGTAAGAAATTTACTTTTTGAAATGCCGAACCTAATCGCATAGCGCTGTGTTTTAATTCTTCGTATTTTTCATCATTTCCGTTAACGAAAACTTTCAAACACATTAAACCTACAACATCAGCCGAACCATAAATGTACTGATTGTATTCTTCCACAGTAGTGTAAACTGATTTATGTAAATCCAATTTCATACTGTGCATAAACGCGTCAATCAATTCCATTGGAATATTGTATTTGTTTACGGTATGTTGAAACGAATTTAAAATAGGATTTAAACTTATCTTTTGCGAAAGCGCTAAACTTAATTCCTTTTCAAATTGAGAAAACAAAGCTTCTTTATCGTAATCATGAAAAGTGTCAACAATTTCGTCAGCAAATCGAACAAATCCGTAGATGTTATAAATATCCTGACGGATACTCGGTGCTAACATTTTTACAGCAGATGAAAATGACGTACTGTACGCTTTCGTAACTTTTACGCTACAATCAAATGAAACGTTATCAAAAATGGACTTCATACTATTGATACTTTTTTATTAAATCGGCAACTAATTTTCCTGAAATTAAGGACGGAGGCACTCCTGGTCCTGGTACGGTTAACTGTCCAGTAAAATACAAGTTTTGTACTTTTTTACTTTTCAATTTAGGTCTTAAAAAAGCAGTTTGCAATAAGGTATTTGCCATACCATACGCATTCCCTTTGTACGAATTATATTCTTTAACAAAATCATTTACACAAAACGATTCTTTAAAGATAATATTATTTTTTACACTTTGATTAGTTAATCGTTCTAATCGTGTTATTATTTTTTCAAAATACAATTCTCTCAATTCATTTGTATCTTCTAATCCTGGTGCTAAAGGAATTAAAAAGATTCCAGCCTCTTTTCCTTCTGGAGCTGAATTTTCATCGGTTTTTGATGGAAAACTTGCGTAAAATAAAGGTTCTTCAGGCCATTTTGGATTATCATAAATTGCTTCGGCATGAATATCGAAATCTACATCGAAAAATAAAGAGTGATGTTCTACGTTTTCAATTTTCTTATCAAACCCAACATAAAATAGGAGCGAAGAAGGAGCAAATGTTTTGTTTTCCCAATATTTCTCCGAATACTGACGATATTTCTCATCTAATAAAGTTTCCGAATGATGATAATCGGCACCACTTAGAATTACATCTGCTGTGATAATTTTATTATTTACTAATAAACCAGAAGCTTTTCCATTAGTAACATCAATTTTCTGAACATTAGCATTGGTTTCGATTTTTACACCTAATTCTTTAGATAAAGTTTCCATAGCTAAAATTACCGAATACATTCCATTTTTTGGATGCCATGTACCTAAACCAAAATCGGCAAAGTTCATGAAGTTATAAAATGAAGGCGTATCGCTTGGTTTAGCTCCTAAAAACAAAACTGGAAACTCTAAAATTTGAACCAATTTCATGTTTTTGAATCTTTTACGAACATCTTTTTTGATGTTACTGAAGAATTGATTCACTTTTTTAGCGGTTTCTAAAGTAATCAACTCCAAAGGTGATTCCCCTGGACGATATACCAAATCCTTTATGGCAATATCATAATTACTTTTAGCTTCCGCCATGAATTGCTCTAATTGCTTTCCGCTTCCTTTCTCAATAGATTCGAAAGTTTTTACAATTTCTGGAAGATTATCGGCAATGGTAACAAAATCTAAATGTCCAAAATAGACTTGGTAGGCTGGGGAAAGCTTAATTAACTCATAATAATCGGAAGGCTTTTTGCCAAAGTCAGCAAAGAAACGCTCAAATACATCGGGCATCCAATACCATGTTGGCCCAATATCGAAAGTAAAGCCTTCCTTTTTAAGTTGACGTGCTCTTCCTCCTATGGTGCTATTTTTTTCGTAAACAGTTACATCGTTACCTTGTTTTGCTAAATAGCAAGCTGCAGCTAACGAAGAAAATCCTGATCCTATTATGGCGATTTTTTTACTCACTTGTTTTTATTTTGTTTAACAAAAATAGTAAAAAAGTTAAACAAAACAAATCTTTTTACAAAGTATTTGAAAGTTCTTCTATACTATTAAATATATGTACGCTGTTTTTGATGACTTTAGATGATATGGATTGTGTCATTCTGCCTAGTAATAACAATTCATGATTGGTGTTTTTAATAAGTTTAGCTTGAATATCAATCATATAATTGTCAATTTCTTCCTGATTAGGTTCAACGGTTAAATAACTTACAAAAGATATTTTTTCGTAAGAGTTTTTTAAATCCAATAAACTTTCAGTTGGAATACTTTCTCCAAGATAGATGGTTTGGTAGCCTTTTAATAAGATTTCGTAATTCAAATACATCAATCCAA
>JAHRWO010000237.1 GCA_019105125.1 Flavobacterium sp. | reverse complement strand
TTTCGTATAAAAATCGGCATTAATTAGGTTAATTCCAACGGCTCCTTTTGTATTTTCTATAGAATCGGTATGTGTTGAAATTAAAACTGAACTCGAAACACCATCGCCATAAAAAGCTGAGGTTCCGTTTTTAGCAATATTAATTTTGTGAGCTAAATTGGGATTTAAAGAAGAAATTAATCCAAAAAAATGCCCCGTTTGATACAATCTAATTCCATTCCAAAGAAACAAATTTTGGTCATGTGTTCCGCCTCTCACACTTGTGTTTGAAATGCTTTCATCCGTAGCATTTATACCAGGGATTTGTTGCATGGTTTGAAAAACATCAGGTTCGGTTAGACCAGGAAGTTGTCCTATTTTTTTAGGTTTTATTTCGTATGTTCCGTCTTTTCTTTTGGTAATTCCTTTAGTTAAATAAACTGTTGTTATGATGGGGTCTAAGTCGTTTATAATGCTTTTTAGATAGATTTTAGGGCAATTTTCAACGTATAAAAAAGTTGATTGTACTAATTTCGTTTTATAGTTCAAATGTGAAATTTCGATATCGTTTGCCGATTTTACATTAAGTTCAAAATAACCTAAGTCATTCGTAATTGAGGTACTATTCGTAGCAGTTATTTTTACGAATGCTCCAATGATGGGTTCTTTTGTTTCTTCATCAAAAAGATAGCCACATAAAGGTTTATCAAGTTTTTGATTGTTAATTACTGAAATGTATTTTTTTGAAATAAATTCAAATTTTAATTGGGTTTTCTCGGTAATGTAGTTCAGTTTTTCTTGTAATGTTAATGCGTTTGAAGGAGGAACTAGTTTGAAAACCGCAACTTCTTCTTCGATGTAATTAAAGCTGACTTGGTGTTTTTTGCTGATGTTTTCAAAAATTGTTTTCAATAAAATAGTATTGTCTTTGTCTTGCGCACTAAGCGGTAAAACAAAGACAAATAAGCTAATAATTATTAAAAAACGATTATAATTCATTTACTTTTTTACTAATTCAAAACTTGTTTCGTTTGATTTGTTTATTTGTAAATGATAGGTTGAGGCAATTATTTGTAAGGCTACATCTAAATTATTGCTAGGAAGTTTTCCAGTGAATAATTGTTCTGTTGCTATCGTATTTGTTTTAATGGTAACGTTATATGTGTTTTCAATATCAGTAATAATAGTTTTTAAGTTTTGATTTGTAAAACTCATTTCTATTTCATCAGAAGCCCAGTTTGGCATTGATAATGTGGTTTTTCCTTCTTTTTTAGAATCATTTTCAAAAGTAACCAACATCCCTTTTGTTAAAATAAGTTCCTGATTTTTGTAATTTACTTTTACTTTTCCTTCGTAACAGGTTACTTCAAAGGTGTTGTCTTTTGCATTTACATTAAACTGTGTTCCTAAAACGGTCACTTTACCTAAATTCGTATTGACTTCAAATGTTTTTCCTTTTGCTACTTTAAAATAAGCTTCACCTTTTAAATCGATTGTTCGGTTGTTTTTCCAGAAGAAAGTTTTGTATTCTATAGACGAATTTTTATTAACTAATACTTCAGAATTATCGGGTAAATTTACTATTTGAGTAAGGCTTGTGCCATAATATTTTTCTTTGAAATTATTTACAATAAAAAAACTTAATCCTAAACCAATTACCAACACAGCAGCAATCCGAACGAACCAATTTTGTTGAAGTTTCACAACTTTTGTTTCTTTTTTAGCAGCAACAACCTTACTTAACATTTTATCTTGGTCAAATGCTGGTGTTTTTAAGCGTGCTGAATTTTCTTTGATTTTTTCATACAAAGCAAAGTCCGGATTTTGTTTAAATTCGGCTAATTCTTCAGCGGTTAATTCGTTATTAAGCCATTTGGCTAATTTGTAATCTTCGTCCATAATTTTCGTATTACAATAATGTAACAAGTATATTGTTTTTTACCCTACTTAAAATTTTCAATTTCTTTTTTTAGTTCTATCAACGCCAAGTGAATACGTTTTTCAACGGCTTTTACACTAATGTTTAATTCAGAGGCAATTTCGGCGTATTTTTTTCCATCAATTCGATGCATTAAAAAAGCTATTCTTTGCGTTTCGTTTATATTATTAATAGCTTTCAATAGTTTAGATTCGAATTGTTCTTGTTCTAATATATGTTCTGGGTTTTCGTTGGTTCTATCGATTAAAGTATTGTTCTTTTCATAGGTAAGAACTACTTTATTATGTGCAATTGCATTTAAAGAATTGTTAGTTGCAATAGTATAAATATAAGATTTTGCTTTTTCAATTGAGACATCTTTACAATTCTGCCACAGTTTTATAAAAGCTTCTTGTGTGGCATCTTCAGCCTGTTCTGTATTGCCAAATTTGTAGTAGAGATAATTTCGTAAACCTTTTGCATGGCTTTTAAAAAAAGCTGAAAAAATATTTTCTTGGCAAATTGAACTATTTTCAGGCATCCTTGAATAAATCGCTTAAAATTAATTAAATCCTAGGTAGGGTTTTATAAAAATGAGTTGTTGTATAGTTATAGCAAATATAAACATTTTTAATTTTAATCATTTTTTTAAAATTTAGGTAGGGTAAAATTAATTTGAATTGTTATACCAAATATAAACCCAAAAAGAATTAATTATGAAACTAAAACATTTTTTTAATCTAAGCTTAGTAGTCTTGCTTTTGATGTCTTGTCAAAGTGAAGAAAATGAAGTAATTCAAGATGCAAATCAAAATCTAACAAACACTTCACCATTAACGACTTTAGTTAGTAGAGTTACTCAAAATCCTACATCTGGTGATAATGTGTTGGATAATTCAAGCTGTTTTAGCGTGGTATTACCTGTTACAGTTATTGTGAATAACCAACAAATTGTTGTTAATTCTCAAGCGGAATATCAAACGGTTCAAGATGCTATTGATGCTTTTTCAAATGATGATGATATTGTAAATTTTGTTTATCCAATAACAATTCAATATCAAAATTTTTCAACTCAAGTGTTGCAAGATTCTAATGATTTAGATGATGCAATTGATGCTTGTGGTGAAGATGATGGTTTTGATGAAATAGATTGTATTAGTTTTAATTTCCCAATTGTAATTAATGTTTATAATGCTAATAATCAATTAGCAAATACAGTTACATTAAATAACAATACCGATTTGTATAATTTCTTAGAGAACTTAGAAGATAATGAATACGTTGCTATTCAATATCCAATTTCTTTAGTAAACTCTAATGGACAGACTATTACGATTACTAACAACAATCAATTAGAAGATGTTATTGAAGATTCAATTGATGATTGTGACGATTCTCCTTCTGGTGGTGGGGGTAGTAGTTCTAATTTGAGCACTATTATTGTAGATGGAACTTGGTATGTGTCTTATTTCTTTGATGATACAGATGAAACTTCAGATTATGCAGGTTATAATTTTACATTCAATGCAAACGGAACTTCATTAGCTTTAAAAAACACAATTTCATTAAACGGAACTTGGTTAAATTATATGGATAGTGGAGATGAAAAATTAGAGTTTTC
>JAHRWO010000100.1 GCA_019105125.1 Flavobacterium sp. | reverse complement strand
ACACTTCTTGATGATCTTCTAACTTGATCTGTTAATGCGTATTTTTCTTCTTTTGGAAATGAATCAGATACTTTTTTAATTTCCATAGCTAATGAAAAAGCTTTTTGATAGGCTAATAATTTTTTGAAATCCATTCTTTTTAATTTTCTGAAAACTGTGACTGAACACTGCGACTTATCATTCGTTCATTTCGACAGTGCAAAGATGTGGCAAGAAAAAAACATTATTCGGTTATTAGCTATTTAATATCGGTTGTAAATATTTGTAAACGTTTGTAATTGGAAATTATTTTTTGTATATTCGCTTAATTTATAAGGTTTTACAGATGAAAAAATCTCTCTTCAAAAAAAGTATTTATTTTTTACTTTTTATTTGTTCGTTTAACGCATTTGCACAAAACACTCTGAATTATAACGATGAAAAAGGTTCGCCAAAAGCCACTTTGGAAGATGTAAAATGGATTGTAGGAAATTGGACAGGCGAAGCTTTAGGCGGCATTTGTCAAGAAACGTGGAGCGAACCGATTGGGAATTCGATGATGTTTAGTTTCAAATTAGTGGTAGATGGAAAAGTCGCTTTTTATGAATTGGGACACATTATTGAAAATGAGAAAACCCTTCTATTACAACTCAAACACTTTGATGGCGAATTGAAAGGCTGGGAAAAAGCAGAAGTCAGTGAGAATTTTAGATTAGTAAAAGTCACGCCAACGCATGTGTATTTTGACAAATTTACGTTTGAGAAAATTTCGGATAACGAAATCAATATTTACGTGGTTTTTGAAGAAAGTGGTAAAGAAATGAAGTTTAATTTTAAGAAGTAAGCCATGAGTAAAACCTGTTTAGAATGTGGCGATAAAATCATTGGTCGCGAAGACAAAAAGTTTTGTTCGGATGGTTGCCGCAATGCGTACAACAACAAAATGAACAAAGATCAGAACAATCTGATGCGCAACATTAATAATAAATTGCGTAAAAATTACCGCATTTTGTGTGAACTCAACCCAGAAGACAAAGGAAAAACCACCAAAACCAAATTGCTAAGCAAAGGTTTCGATTTTGAGTTTTTTACAAGCATGTTACAAACCAAAACCGGCAACACATATTTCTTTTTGTACGACCAAGGCTATCGTGCTTTGGAAGATGATTTTTATATGTTGGTGAAGAAAGATAGTTAAGAGAATAGATGAAAGAAGAAAGAAAAAAGATTGCCATCCTCGGCTGCGGTTGGCTGGGTTTACCTTTAGCCAAATCATTGCTTTCAAAAGGTTACAAAGTAAAAGGTTCTACGACTTCGGAAAGTAAATTAGACCTATTGAAAAATGCTGGGATTTCGCCTTTCCAAATTCAATTGGAGGAACATCAAATCATTGGAAATATAGAAGATTTTCTGAAAGAAACCAATGTTTTAGTGATTGACATTCCGCCTGGATTGAGAAGAGAAACTTCGACTTCTAAGGAAATGACATTTGTAAATAAAATAAAAAATCTAATTCCATTAATCGAAAAATCAGATGTTCAGAAAGTTGTTTTTGTGAGTTCGACTTCGGTTTATGGTGATAGTTTTTCTATTGTTGAAATTACAGAAGAAACAAAACCAAATCCAGATACTGAAAGTGGTAAACAATTAGTTATTGCTGAAACACTTTTACAATCGAATCCGCATTTTAAAACTACGGTAATTCGCTTTGGTGGTTTGCTTGGCGATGATCGACATCCAGTGAAATTTTTAGCAGGAAGAACGAATGTTGAAAATCCAGAGGCTCCGGTGAATATGATTCAAAGAGAAGATTGTATTGGAGTTATAGAAAAAGCTCTCGAACTCGCTCAAGATGACAATTGGGAATGGAATCAAACGCTTAACGCTGTCGCACCTCAACATCCAACACGCAAAGCATATTATCACAAAAAAGCTGAAAATTTGAATTTGCCATTGCCTACCTTTGCCGAAAATTCGGAATCGAAAGGCAAAATCATTTCTAGTGAAAAAGTAGAAACGATTTTGGGTTATTCGTTCCAAAAAGAAATTTAGTAATGGCGTATTTTAGCGTATTTCACAATTACATCAAGCAAAAGAAAAATGCAATTGGCTTGCCCATTTTAGCATTAATTTGGATTAGCTTTTTCTGGGGAACCACGTGGATTGCTTCCAAAGAAGGGGTAAAACACATGCCTCCGATGCAATTGGTTGCGCTACGTCAATTGTTTGGCGGATTGTTGTATTTGCTTTATTTCTTAATCAAAAAACATCCTTGGCCAAACAAACGACAATGGCGTACAATTTTGGTTTTGAGTGTTTTGAACTTCATGCTGAGTAACGGTTTGAGTACTTGGGGCGTGAAATATATATCGAGTGGTTTGGGTGCTATTATTGGTTCTATTTTTCCACTTTGGATTGTAATCATCAGTTTGTTTCGCGGACAAAAAACATCTTGGAAAGCTGTTGTTGGTTTGATTGTAGCTTTTGGCGGAATTTGCGTCATTTTTTACGATTACCTCAACGATTTCTTAGAACCAGAATTCCGATTTGGAATTTTACTTTCAGTAATTGCTACGTTTACTTGGGCATTGTCTTCGATTTATATCAAAGAAAATAAAACGAATTTCAATCCGTACTTTAGTTTG
>JAHRWO010000011.1 GCA_019105125.1 Flavobacterium sp. | reverse complement strand
GGAAACGATGGTTTTATTTAACTGAAACATATTGAATTTATTTAAAGTGCAAAGATACGATTTTGGATTCAGAATTTAGAAATAAGAATTTAGAAGTTTGGAACACAGATTTCAGAAATTGGAGAAATAGTTATAATTTTTCACAGAGCTACACCGAGTTTTTTTTTGATTTTGATTGCGTTGATTAGAGATACACCGAGACGTTTTACTTTTTTCTTGGCGAACTTTACGTTTAAATTTCACTCAAGACTTGAATTTGTCCTTGATTTTTGCCCTTGCAATTGATAATGTATCGTTAAATTAGAAACGTTCTTTATTCAATATCCTTATATTTGCACAAATATTCAGCGTTTTATGGAATTAGGAATCAATTGGAAAGACATTTTTACCATCAGCATGATCTTATTTGCTGTGATTGATATTGTGGGAAGTATTCCAATTATTGTGGATTTACGCAGTAAAATGGGGCATATTCAATCGGAAAAAGCGACTATTGTAGCGGCGGTGATTATGATTGCCTTTTTATTTGTAGGAGAAGAAATTCTAAAGTTGATTGGTATTGATGCGAATTCATTTGCAGTTGCTGGTTCGTTTGTCTTGTTTTTCCTTGCTTTGGAAATGATTTTAGGCATTAGATTATACAAAGAAGACAATCCGAGTACGGCTTCGATTGTTCCGATTGCGTTTCCATTGATTGCTGGAGCTGGAACGATGACTACTATTTTATCACTTCGAGCTGCTTATGATAAAATCAATATTATCATAGCGATTATTATAAATGTAGTAGTTGTTTATGGTGTTTTGAAATCGTCTGGGAAAATCGAAAAATTACTTGGAACCAATGGTTTAGGTGTGATTCGCAAAATATTTGGCGTAGTTTTATTAGCGATTGCTGTAAAATTATTCGCCGCGAATGTTAAAGGATTATTTATTTAGAGAATATACAAAATGAAAATTTTTACTTATGTGGCAGTTGCCATCGCTTTAGTTTTAATTGTTTTTAATCTTTTTCAAATTGATTATAGCAATCCGTTTGAAGGAAATAGCACGATTGCCATTATTGGTGTTGTAGCTGGAATTTGCGCTATCCTATTATTAGTATTATTGCGTTTTTCAAAAATGATTGAAGAAAAAACAAGACAATAATGTTTGACGTTTTAATTATTGGCGCTGGAGTTTCAGGCGTTTCGTGTGCATTGATTTTGGGTTCTGCCCAAAACAAACCGTTTGCAATGGATAAAAAAATTGCAATTGTAGCGCACCAAAAAGCCTCTTCACTACAAAATGCCATTTTTAATAACGCATACGGAATTCCCGCAGGGAAATTAGGCAGTGAATTGTTGGAAGAAAGTTTGGAACATTTGACCAACTCATATCCGCACGTACAACAAATTCATGGTGAAAAAGTACTTTCCATTTCAGGTGAAGCTGGAAACTTCACTGTTACCACCAACAAATCTTCGCTTCAAGCTAAAATTGTAGTGATTGCAATTGGCGCTGGAAATCCTTTTACCATTGAAGGTTTGGAATCGTTTGTAATTCCGCATCAAAAAGCCGCTCCAGAGAAAAACAGAATTCAATTAAAAAATTCCGACCATTTGGTTACCGAAAGTATATACGCAGCAGGTGTTTTAGCCGGACACAGAAGTCAATTAAGCATTGCCGCTGGAAGTGGCGCTGCTGTAGCCACGGATATTTTAACGTTATGGAATAACGGAAATCCCGTGCAGGTGCATGATGCTTTGGGAAAATAGCTTTTTATTCTTCTGAATCATCTTCTTCATCATCGAAATTCATTCCTTCTAAAAAATCATCCCAATTGATTGGATCTTGATATGCATTTGGATCTGGCGGAATAGCTCCCGGTGGATTGAACAATTCCCATTCGTCCCAATAATAATTACTCTTGTCAAAATTAGCTACCCAATTGATAAATAATTCTCTGAATTCGTCGATTTCTTTTCTAATCAACGTAACATAATCGGTATCTTTAAAAGAATCGTGAAATCGTAAACTTCCAACTTGCACATATAAATGCATAGCATGGTCTCTGATAATCGCAGCATTTTGCATTCGAATACTATACATATCTCCTCCTTCAGCCCCAGCAATTTTAGCGCAGATTATTGCAGCATCATCTCGCATCATGTATTTTGTGGCATTCAAATACTCATCTTCTTCACTTATGGCATTTAAAAGACTGTTTACCAAATCTAAAATTAATTCGGCTTTTTTATAAATTGGCAAATCGAATAATTTATCTCTTCTACTCATTTTATAACATTTTTACTTACTCAACACCTTATTTACCATATTATCTTTCTTTAAAATCAATTGGTAATAGGCGTTTTCGTTAAATAGTTGGCGCACAAATTCTGCTTGAAGATAGAATAATACTTTTTCTTTCTGAGTATCTAAATTGAAAAGCAAACCGCCTTTTGCCATGTAAGCCTTAAAGTTATTGAAATAATTTCCGGAACGAATTTCTTTTTCCAAAGCTTCCATCGAAATCTTTTCAAACTTTTTGCGGTTTTGATCCAATTGTTCAAACACAAAATAATTCACTAATCCTGATTGCATCAACATGGTTAACCCTTCTGCGCCGTGCGAATCTTCTAACGGAACAAAAATATCAGGCATAATTCCGCCACCACCATACACGATGCGACCTTTCTTTGTTTTGAATTTTAGACTATCTGCGATTTTGGCTTTATCTTTTTCGTACAATTCACCACTTTCAAAACGTTTATCGAATTCGTTAAAGTAATTTTCACCTTTGTCTTCATACGGTTTTTGAATCGAACGACCTGATGGTGTGTAATACCTGGCAATCGTTAATCGCACAGCCGAACCGTCGCCTAATGGCATTTCGCGTTGGACTAATCCTTTGCCAAAAGAACGTCTTCCGTAAACCAAACCTCTGTCGTTATCTTGAATGGCTCCTGCTAAAATTTCACTTGCCGAAGCACTATTTTCATTGATTAAGATACTGACTTTGCCCGTTTCAAAAATTCCTTTTTCGGTAGCTAACGTGCTTTCGATTTTATCTTTTTTGTTTTTCGTTTTAACGATTAACTCTTTGTTTTTCAAGAATTCGTCTGCAATTGCAACTGCTGATTCCAAATAACCACCACCATTATCACGTAAATCGATAATAATATGTTTTGCACCTTCTTTTTTCAATTGGGTTAAACCCGACAAAAACTCATCATAGGTTTTTTCTGCAAAGCGATTGATTTTAATATAACCCGTAGTTTTGTTCATCATTTGCCATACATCAACACTTTTAATTGGAATGACATCACGAGTAATGTTTACAGCAAATTTCTTCT
>JAHRWO010000399.1 GCA_019105125.1 Flavobacterium sp. | reverse complement strand
CGTGTGGGAACTCCAGCTATCACAACTCGTGGTTTAGTGGAAGAAGATATGGAAACTGTTGTAGCCTTAATCGACAAAGTGTTAATGAATTATACTGATGAAGCAGTTTTAGAACAAGTAGCGGAAGAAGTAAATGATTTAATGAGCGAAAGAGCAATGTTTGTATTTTAATTTCAAACAAAATTCAATAAAAAACTCCTGACTAATCATCAGGAGTTTTTATTTTTAAGAAGTTCAGGATTATTTCCCGTCTCTGTCTACTTTAATTCTTTCTTCGCGATTCGCTAATTCCCAGGCTAAGGCAAACGCTAATTGTGCTCGTTTTGCTAAAGCATCGTACTCAATTTTATCTGGCGTATCGCTAGGTAAGTGGTAATCAGCATGAACTCCATTAAAGAAGAAAATAGCTGGAATTCCTTTCTTAGCGAAATTATAATGGTCAGAACGGAAATAAATTCTCTCTGGATCGTTTCTATCGTTGTATTTATAATCTAATTCTAATTGGGTGTATTTTGTATTTACCTCTTCATTAATACTATGTAGTTCACTACTTAATCGATCAGAACCAATTACATAAATATAATTGTTTGTATAAGGGTGAAGTGTATCTCTTCTTCCTACCATATCAATATTTATATTTGCGATAGTATTTTTTAAGGGAAATAAAGGGTTTTCTGAATAATATCTTGAACCGTGTAATCCATGTTCTTCACCTGTTACATGTAAGAACAAAATCGAACGTTTAGGTCCATGTCCTTTTTTCTGAGCTTCTTTAAACGCTTGTGCGATTTCTAACAAAGCAACCGTTCCAGAACCATCATCATCGGCACCATTGTAAATTTCTCCGTTTTTCATTCCAACATGGTCGTAATGTGCTGAAATAACTAAAATTTCATCTGGTTTTTCAGAACCTTTAATGAAAGCCCAAATGTTTTCTGAATCATTTAATTTAGGAGCAAATCCTCTTTTCATGAATTCAGAAGGCACTTTTTGGTAAAAATCAGTTGCTCCAGGAGGAAAACTAATGTCCATTTTTTTGTATTCATTAATTAAATACTCACCTGCTTTTTTCTGTCCAGGTTCACCAGTATTTCTGCCCTGCATTTCATCACCTGCTACAATATATAAGTGTTTACTTAGTTCAGGAGCAGTAATGGTTGAAATGTAAGAACCCGCGTCTGCTGGAGTTTGCGTTTTTTGTGCCGAAGAGCAACTTGTTAAAAACAAAGTTAGAACAGCACTAGAAAACAATATTCTCTTCATAGTTTTATTTTGGTTTTAGGTTTGAAACAAATATAAAAAGTTAGTAGCGAAAGTCAATTTTTTATTACATCCAATTGAAAAATTTAACATTTATAAATTAAAAATCCCAAATTCATAACAAATTTGGGATTTAATACTATAAGTTATAAAAATTACTTCATTTCTTCAGTTGGTGTAACTTCTGTTGAACTTAATGCATCTTTTGGCATATCTTCACCTTTTAAATACGTTGGTAAATTTAACCCAGCCATATTAAATAAGTCATTTAATGGCGGAACGGTTTTCATCATTCCAGAAACGAAATTCGCAGTCGAACCATTGCCATCTGTATTATTACCAGAATCCCAAACGGTGATTTTGTCAATTTTGATGTTTTTAACGGCTTCCACTTGAGTTTTAACTAATTCAGGTAATTTTTCAATTAATAATAATTGGAATGCTTTCGTTGGATCACCACCTGCAGCACCAACTACTTCACGATATCCTTCTGCTTGTTTCGTTAAGATTTCATACAAACCTTTTGCTTCTGCTTCCATTTTTGCAAAAATCGCATCTGCTTCT
Source organism: Flavobacterium sp. (assembly GCA_019105125.1). GTDB lineage: Bacteria > Bacteroidota > Bacteroidia > Flavobacteriales > Flavobacteriaceae > Flavobacterium. The sequence goes on along the minus strand of JAHRWO010000399.1, from coordinate 1,071 downwards.
CCTTTTGCTTGCACTCTAATTCTTTCTGCTTCAGCTTGTGCATCGATAACGGCTTTTTGTTTCGCAATTTCTGCTGGAATTACAATGTTTGCATTTTGTGTTGAACGTTCTCTTTCAGCACGCGCAGCTTCTGCTTTTTGTTCTGCTAAATACGATTCCTCTAATGCTTTTGCTTGTTGTACTTTTTCTGATGCTAAGGCAATACGTAAAGCTTCAGCTTCTTTTTCACGTCTTGCTGCTTCCGATTGTGCAATAGCAATTTTTGCCTCATTTTCTCCTTGAATGGCAATCGCATTCGCTTCAGATGTTGCCACACGCGTATCTCTTTGTGCTTCCGCTTTTCCGATACTTTCATCTTTAAAAGCAGCCGCAATACTTACTTCTCTGTCTTTATTGGTAATCGCAATTTTAACGTCACGATCTCTGTGAGTTTCTGCAATTTGAACGTCTTTTTCACGATCTGCCATTGCTTTTCCAGTTTCCCCAATTTTCTCTTGTTCCGCAACCGAAATTTTAGCTTCGTTTATCGCTTTTGCAGCAGCTTCTTTTCCTAAAGCTTCGATATAACCTGATTCATCTTTGATATCGGTAACGTTAACGTTGATTAATTTTAATCCGATTTTCTTTAATTCAGAATCTACGTTTTTCGAAATGTTATCTAAGAATTTATCTCTATCCGAATTGATTTCCTCAATCGTCATTGTTGCGATAACTAAACGCAATTGTCCAAATAAAATATCTTTCGCCAATTCCTGAATTTGTTCTGGTGCCAAACCTAATAGACGCTCAGCAGCCGTATTCATACTATCTGTTTCAGTAGAAATTGCGATAGTAAATCGACACGGAACATCTACACGAATATTTTGACGAGAAAGCGCATTGGTTAAATTCGCTTCAATTGAAATTGGTTTTAAATCTAAAAATGAATAATCCTGAATTACAGGCCAAATAAAAGCACCACCACCGTGAACACACTTAGCCGATGTGCCACCAGTTTTTCCATAAATAACTAAAATTTTGTCAGAAGGACATCTTTTGTAACGCGAAATTAAGGTCACGAAAGTAACGAAT
>JAHRWO010000387.1 GCA_019105125.1 Flavobacterium sp. | reverse complement strand
AAAAGAGGTGTTTCCTTATTTGATGAAGTCATTGTAGCGATTGGTGTTAATGCTGAAAAAAAGTACATGTTTTCCTTAGAAGATAGAAAACGTTTCATCGAAGAAGCTTTCAAAGACGAACCAAAAGTTAAAGTCATTACGTATTCAGGTTTAACGATTGATTTGTGCAAAAAAGAAAAAGCAGATTTTATTTTACGTGGACTAAGAAACCCAGCCGACTTTGAGTTCGAAAAAGCCATTGCCCATACCAATCGTGTGATGTCGAAAATAGAAACGGTTTTCTTGTTGACAGCCGCTCGAACTTCTTTTATTTCTTCGAGTATTGTGCGTGATGTGTTGAGAAATGGCGGCGATATTTCGCAATTGGTTCCAGAATCGGTTTTGGATAAAAAATAGACTTAACACGAATTTCACTGATTTTCACTAATCATTTGTGCTAATTCGTGAAATTTATGTTTTAATTCTCAAACACAATCAACTTTTCTTTAATAATTAAATTCGAAAAGTGGAATTCATTTTTTATCCATTCCAAAGTTCTAGGTTGGTAAATAAAAACATGGGTGAAATCATTTTTGTAATACCAATTCTCAAAAGGTTTTTGGTTGTTGAAAATTTCTGTTTTGCAGTATAATTTTCCTTTCGGAAATAGTAAACTTTTCAGCAATTCAAATTCTTTGTAAGGTTGTTGAAAATGCTCCATTACTTCACAACAGGAAACGTAATCGTATTTTTCTTGTAAAAGTGATGGTTCATTCGCAAAAAACAAATCGTAATTCTGAACTTGATAACCTTTATCCGTCAACATTTTAGCAATAACGGGACCCGTTCCTGAACCGAAATCCAAACCTTTAGCTTCTGGAGTAAAATCCTGTAAAATAGCATTTACGATTGGTGAAACAAAGTTTTGATAGCGCTCGTCAAAAACATCATTATTGTGTTTTTCGTAATGTGCTTTTTCTTCTTCAGCGGTTAAAAAAGTATGTTTTGGTCTGAAAATGCCTTCGCAATTTGTGCATTTATAGAACAAATGTTTTGGTTTTTCGCAGAAAAGCGTTGCTATGGAATTACATAATGGACAATTGTGCGAAATCATTTTACTCCTCTTCTTTCTTAATCACCTTTCTTGCAACTTCAATTTTATACTTCTTCCCTTTCATTTTTTCATCTTTAATATTTTGCAATAGTGATTTCACTTTTGGATATTTCACTGCAACAAACGAAATAAAATCTTTGACTTCGATTAAGCCTAAATCGTCTTTTTCTAGTTTTCCTTTTTGCGAAAAGAAACCTACAATATCAATTTTATTCAACTTATTTTTCTTTCCACCACTAATGTAAAGCGTTTGATATAAAGGTGCTTTAGGCAACGATTTCGCATTAGAAACATCTAATCTACGTTTGCCATAATCAAAATAATCGGCTTTCTTTTCGGTTTCGTTTACCAAAACATAAGCGGTTCCTGTGGCTAACATACGAGCAGTTCTTCCGTTTCTATGGGTGAATTCATCTTCTTTGGCTGGCAAATGGTAATGAATTACGTGATTCATTTCAGGAATATCCAAACCACGCGCGCCTAAATCAGTAGTAATCAAATACGAAACACTACCATTTCTGAACTGAATTAAAGCTCTTTCACGTTCGTCTTGGTCTAATCCACCATGATAAAACGTAGAAATAATGCCTTTTTGAGTCAACATATCATGAATGCGTTCTACCGCCTCTCTATGATTGCAGAAAATTATCGCTGCTTCCGAATTTAAAGAGCAAATTAATTGAAACAGCGAATCGATTTTATCCTTGGATTTCGAAAATACAATACGAATATCTAAATTGTCATTTTGCTTTTCTTTCGGAATAAAATCCAACACTTTCGGATTAACCACCTTAGTATATTTCGGAATTTCAACACCTGAAGTCGCAGAAACCAAAACACGTTTGTTTGCTTTTGTAATTTTTCCAATGATATAAGACATTTCTTCATGGAAACCCAATTGTAACGATTTGTCAAACTCATCTAAAACATATGTTTTTACATTTTCAGTAGCAAAACTTCCTCGTTCTATATGATCGGCAATTCTTCCTGGTGTTCCAATTAACAACGCTGGCGGATTGCTTAAGTTTTTGAATTCCGTTTCTATCGAGTGACCTCCATAACACGTATTAACTTTGTAGTGCGTTCCCATTTTTTTCCAAACTTGTTCAATTTGCAAACTTAATTCGCGTGATGGCACTAAAATTAAGCATTGCACACCTTTTACATCTTCATCTAATAATTGAAAAATTGGCAATAAAAAAGCTAACGTTTTCCCCGAACCTGTTGGAGAAAGCAATAACACATTATCTTCATTCAAAATAGCCTTTTGGGCTGCTTCTTGCATTTTATTTAAACTTTGAATACCAAGATTCAATAGTACATTGTTGGAATAGGGATTTTGACTCATGCCGCAAAGATAAAGCCAATTAATTAAAAATTACGAATTATAAAATTCTACCTCAAAAAGATTCTTTATTTTTGAAAATCAAATACACATCTGCTATGCGATTTTTACAAATAAGTTTACTTTTCTTATCGATTTCTGCATTTTCACAAAACAATTTTACCACACCTTTTGAACGTGGTAATGGCAATCAATCTACAACTTATGAAGAATGTATTGCGTTTTATGAAAAATTAGATGAAAATTTTTCCAATATTCAAATGATTCAAAAAGGCACCACCGATAGCGGAAAACCTTTGCATTTGGTACTTTTTTCAAGTGAAGGTAAATTTGATTTTGACGAATATTTTACTA
>JAHRWO010000378.1 GCA_019105125.1 Flavobacterium sp. | reverse complement strand
TTCAACTGGTTTTGATGTTCTAAAAACTTCGCCACGCGATTAATAGTTAAATCATCCTCGCGAGCTTCGTTAAACGTAATCGAACTATCGTTGTTTTTTGCATGTAAAATAATGCACTGACTCGCAGCCAATTTATCAATTATTTCTTCTACTTTTTTTTCTGAGGTGTTTGCTTTTTTGGCCACCAAATGCGGATTAATTGTAGTTTCCACATCAAAAATTCCAGAATAAGTTCTTAAAATAGTAGTAATAACAGGTTCGTCGTGTGGATGTAAACTGATGTAACGAATCACTTCTTTACTCGGAATGATAAATTGTAAACTTATTTTTTCTGTGGATTCACTTTGGAAAGTAATGATTCCTTGTCGATCCAAAAACTGTAAACTATTGAATGCTTTAATCACCGGAAAATGATAATGCGCACAAAACTGATTCAAATTGAATGCAAAACTTTCGTTGTAACCTTCACCATAAGCAATTTGGAAGTAATTATTCAATTTGATGTAAATGTCTTTTACGAATTTCTTATCGGGTAAAACATCAATAAATTGAGCTTTGGTGTAAGCAATATCAGAAGGATTGGTAACGATTATTCCAAATGCTTTTTCACCATTTCGACCCGCTCTTCCAGCTTCTTGATAGTAATTTTCTAGATTTTCGGGAAGTTGAATATGAATTACGGTTTTTACATCGGGTTTGTCAACTCCCATTCCAAAAGCATTCGTAGCTACAATAACTTGCGATTTGTTTTCCAACCACGATTGCATGTTTTTTTCTTTCTCTTTTGCAGGTAAGCCACCATGATAAAACGTACAAGTAAAACCCAATTGATTCAACTGTTGCGATGTTTCAATACACGATTTTCGATTGCGAACATAGATTATCGAAGATTGCGGATTTTTTGTCAATATCTGCTGAATCTTGAATAATTTATCTTCGGTTTTAATCACGTGATACGCTAAATTTTCTCTAGTAAATGACTTCGTAAAAACTTTCGGATTTACCAAAGCCAAATGCGTACAAATATCTTCCTGAACTCTTTTATTTGCCGTTGCAGTCAAAGCTAAAAATGGAGTAGAAGGGAAGTGTGTTTTTAAAGCCGAAATTTTCAAATAAGCCGGTCTAAAATCGTGTCCCCATTGGCTCACACAATGCGCTTCGTCAATAGCAATAAGGTTAATAGGTAATTGTTTCAAACGTTCTACAATCCAGTCGTGTTGCAAACGTTCGGGTGAAAGATATAAGAACTTATAATTTCCAAATTGGCAGTTGTCTAAAATATCAATAATGTCGTCTTGAGAAACACCACCAGTTAAGGCAATCGCTTTGATGTTTTTGCTTTGTAAATTTTGCACCTGGTCTTTCATTAAAGCAATCAAAGGCGAAATTACCAAGCAAATTCCATTCAACATCATCGCCGGAATCTGAAAACAAACTGATTTTCCGCCACCCGTTGGTAAAAGCGCAAACGTATCATTACCCTCTAAAACCGATTGAATAATGGCTTCTTGAGGTGCTCTAAAACTATCGTGTTTCCAGTATTTTTTAAGAATTTGTAAGGCTTCCGACATTTAAATAGGCTTTTAGAAACACTAAAATACAAAAAATTATTTACCTAATTGTTTCATGATGAAATCTACGCGATTTTCAACGGTGTCTTTAGGGACTTCAGTTATCGAATACCCATATTTTTCGTAAGTTTCCATTAAATGTTGGTGAATTAAAACGGCTTGTTCATAATTTTCGTAACGTTCTGCATCACTCACATAAATTTCTTGCCAAGGTGGAAGTACAAAAATGGAAGTATATTTGTGCTCTTTGCAAGCCGTATCAAAAAAAGAAGGATAAGAGTCTCCAATATAGTGCATGTATGCTAAAACATCAGGTATACCTCTATCTAAAAAAACAATATTTGCTTTTTCTTGTAAAGCTGCTTTGTATTGTTTTTTTCTACCTTCCAATAATAATTCGCTAAACAAAAGCGGTTTTTCTAGAAACAATTGTTCTATGCCTTGTTCTTGTGCTTCACGAATGACTTCACGAGAAATCTCAGGATAACAAGTGTGCCCTTTAGCTTTTAAAGCTTCTATTAAGGTGGTTTTTCCAGAGCTTGGTCCACCAATTAAAACAACAATTTCTTTGTTCATATTGGAATTACTAAGGCGCAAAAGTAAGTTTTTTTAAAAATCTAATCAACTTTAAAATTTATAAGTTACTACAATACAATTCTAAACAGAATAAAGTATATTTGCTTTTCAAAAAACGAAATGATGATGGATAAGAAAACAGAAGAATTTTATGTGCGTTTAAAAGAAGAATTGGCTAACTCAACGATTTGGCCATCAGAGTATTTGTATAAATTTATTATGCCTTCTGATATTCACAGCATAGCAAAAGTTGAAGCAGCATTTAATAATATGGGTGCTGTTATTTCTACTCAACAATCTAAAACAGGTAAATTTACGAGTGTTTCAATTAGTGTGAATATGCCAAATCCGCAGAGTGTAATTGATAAATATATTGAGGTTTCTGATATAGAAGGCATCATTTCATTATAAAATAAACATGCAAGAAGAAGTAAGTAATTTAGAATATAATTCGCAGCGTCCGCATTTGATTATTCCTGAATACGGCAGACATTTACAAAAGCTAATCGATCAAGCAACAGCAATTGAAGATAGAGAAGAGCGAAATAAAGCGGCAAAATATATCATTTCTGTAATGGGATCTTTAAACCCTCATTTACGTGATGTGCCAGATTTTCAGCATAAATTATGGGATCAGCTTTTTATCATGTCTGATTTTAAGTTGGATGTAGATTCACCCTATCCCATTCCTTCAGAAGATATTCTAACACAAAAACCTGAACGTTTAAAATACCCACAAAATTTTCCAAAATACCGTTTTTATGGAAATAACATCAAGTACATGATTGATGTAGCAAACAGTTGGGAAGATAGTGATTTGAAGAATGCTTTGGTTTTAGTGATAGCCAATCATATGAAAAAGAGTTACTTGAGTTGGAACAAAGATACCGTAACCGATGAAGTAATTTTCGAACATTTATTAGAACTTTCGGGAGGAAAATTAAATCTTTCGAAATCCAATGAAGAACTTTCGAATACACACGATTTGATGAAGGTGAATAAGAAAGTTTCTAACAAAGCGCAATTTAGTTCGGGCAAGCCTGGGATTATCAAAAAAAATAATAACAAAGGACAAATGAACAAAAACAATCAAAACAAGAATACATTTAAAAAATAGGCAGTTGCATGGGAACATTTAAAATTGAAGGAGGAAAAACATTAAAAGGAGAAATTACACCGCAAGGCGCTAAAAATGAGGCGCTTCAAGTGTTGTGTCCAGTGTTGTTAACCTCTGAAAAAGTACGAATTACCAATATTCCAGATATCATTGACGTTAACAAATTGATTACTCTTTTAGGTAATTTAGGCGTTAAAATTCAAAAAAATGGACCTGGCGATTACACCTTTCAAGCTGATGAGGTAAATGTAAATTATTTAAAGACGGAAGCTTTCAAAAAAGAAGGTGGAAGTCTTAGAGGTTCTATTATGATTGTTGGACCACTTTTAGCACGTTTTGGTTGTGGATACATTCCGAAGCCAGGAGGTGATAAAATCGGACGTCGTCGTTTAGATACGCATTTTGAAGGTTTTATTAACCTTGGTGCAAAATTCAGATATGAAAGAGAAGACCATTTCTACGGAGTAGAGATTGACGGAAGATTACAAGGAACTTATATGTTGTTAGACGAAGCTTCTGTAACAGGGACAGCTAATATCGTAATGGCAGCCGTTTTAGCGGAAGGAACAACAACGATATACAACGCGGCTTGTGAGCCATACTTACAACAGTTGTGTAAAATGTTAAACTCAATGGGTGCGAAAATCACTGGAGTTGGGTCAAACTTATTAACTATTGAAGGAGTAGAAAGCTTAGGTGGTTGCGAACACAGAATTTTACCTGATATGATTGAAATCGGTTCTTGGATTGGTCTTGCAGCAATGACAAGAAGCGAAATCACAATTAAAAATGTGAGTTGGGATAATTTAGGACAAATTCCAAGTGTGTTTAGAAAATTAGGAATCACCTTAGAAAGAAAAGGAGATGATATTTACATTCCTGCTCATAAAGATGGTTACGAAATCAAAACCGACATTGATGGTTCTATTTTAACCATAGCAGATGCTCCGTGGCCGGGTTTTACTCCTGATCTATTGAGTATCGTTCTAGTTGTGGCTACTCAAGCAAAAGGAGATGTATTAATTCATCAAAAAATGTTTGAAAGCCGTTTGTTTTTTGTGGATAAATTAATTGATATGGGAGCCAAAATTATGTTATGTGATCCACACAGAGCAGTGGTTATGGGACATAATTTCCAATCGCAATTAAAAGCTACGACCATGAGTTCGCCTGATATTAGAGCTGGAATCTCATTGTTAATCGCAGCTTTAACAGCTAAAGGAACGTCAACCATCCAAAATATCGAACAAATCGACAGAGGTTACGAGCGCATCGATGAAAGACTTCGCGCTATCGGAGCAAATATCGTAAGAGTATAAACTTAGTTTTTAGTAAGCAGTCGCAGTAAGCAGTTTTACTGTGACTGAACACTGAGACTGATTACTAAAAAATGGAAACCTACATCATCATTTTTCTTTGCATTGCTTCCTTCGTAGCTGGCTTCATCGATGCTATTGTAGGTGGAGGAGGTTTGATTCAAACCCCAGCCGCTTTAATTTTATTGCCTAATGTAACGGTTGCTTCCATCATTGGAACGCTAAAAATACCAGGGTTTAGTGGAACAAGCATGGCAACGTATCACTATTTGAAATCAGCAAAAGTCAATTGGAAGTTATTTCTTGTAATGGCTGTTGTTTCTTTTTCTTTTGCTTATTTGGGTTCTAGTTTACTCAACGTAATGCAAAACGATTTCATGAAACCCTTACTTTTTGTGGTATTGATTTTGCTTTTACTTTATACCTATTTCAAAAAAGATTTTGGACAATTTCAAATTAATAAACTGACTCAAAAGCAAACCTATATTTACGGAATTATAATTTCAATTTTTTTAGGTTTCTACGATGGATTCATTGGTCCAGGAACTGGAAGTTTACTAATTATGGCGTTTATTGCTATTCTAGGGTTCGATTTTTTAAAAGCGAACATCTATGCGAAATTAGTCAATTTGGCGACCAATATTGGTTCCATAACTTTATTCGTTTTAAAAGGAAAAATCATTTGGACAATTGCTATTCCAATGGCAATTTGCAACGTTACAGGTTCTTGGTTAGGAGCCCGATTAGCCATTTCAAAAGGCAACGGATTTATTCGCGTTTTCTTTTTAATTGTGGTAGGATTAGCATTACTTCGTTTTGGATATGATGTGTTTTAAATAAAATGACAATTATCAACGAAGGTGTCATGGTCTCAATTTTGTTCAAAATCAGATGCTTCACACAATTTGTTATTTTGTTCAACAAGAAAGTTTAAAATAAATTGTTCGATTCCCACTCCCTGTACTAAAAATAACATTGTAAACTTAACTGAAGCACGAAATAAAATAGTGAAACGGCTCATTTATCTAGGTGGTTTTTTGTTATATTCGCATTACGTTCTTACAAAGAAATACTGATTACAATGACTACTATCCCGAAAGGATAGTAGTCAAATTGCTAATAAGGCTAATATTTACAATGCTTTACAGCATTTCAAAAAATGCTAAAAAAGGTCAAATTTGGACAAAATCCACACTTTTTATTTTGTAAGAACGTATTTCAAATATATAACTTTTTTACTT
>JAHRWO010000178.1 GCA_019105125.1 Flavobacterium sp. | reverse complement strand
GAAGTTTTATCCTTTAACGTTTACACCAATACTTAAAGACCGCATTTGGGGCGGAACCAAGTTGAAAACTTATCTCAACAAACCAATAGTTTCTGAAACTACGGGAGAGAGTTGGGAAATTTCAACTGTTCCAGGCGACATTAGTGTGGTTAATAATGGTGTTTTAAAAGGAAAAAACATCAATGAAATTATCGATTTGTATCCAGAAGAAATTTTAGGAAAATCGGTTATTTCTCGTTTTGGGAAACAATTTCCATTGCTTTTTAAATTCATTGATGCCAAAGAAGATTTATCGATTCAATTGCACCCGAATGACGCATTAGCTAGAGAACGTCACAATTCCTTAGGGAAAACCGAAATGTGGTATGTGATGCAAGCGGATGAATCGGCACGTTTGGTTGTTGGGTTTAAAAAGGATTCCAATCAACAAGAATATTTAGCCCATTTAGAAAATAAAAATCTAATTGATTTGCTAAATGAATATCCCGTTTCCAAAGGTGATGTGTTCTTTTTAGAAACCGGAACCATTCATGCTATTGGAGCAGGAGTAGTGGTGGCTGAAATTCAGCAGACGAGTGATGTTACGTATCGCATTTACGATTGGGATCGAGTAGATGCTAATGGAAACGGAAGAGAATTGCATACAGAATTAGCTTTGGATGCTATAAATTATCACACAACTGCTTCTAAAATTGACTACAAAGAAGAAGTAAACAAAAGCGCTACAGTAGTAGATTGTCCTTATTTTGTAACTAATATTGTTTCTTTACAAGAGACTTTTATTTGGAAAAGAAAAAAACAAGCTTTTACGGTTTTCATGTGTACTAACGGCCAATTTGAAATGATAGTAAATGGTGAAATCTTGAGATACCGAATGGGTGACACTATTTTGATTCCGGCTTGTATTGAAAACTTAACGGTTAAAGGAAAGGCTACTTTGCTAGAAATTTCGATATAATGTATTGAGAACAAAATATATTATGTAATTTTGCTTCAAATTTTAAATTTATACAAAATGGCAAGCGTTAAAAACTTGAAAAAAGAAATCAACTACGTTTTAGGGGATATTGTAAACATCGTTTACATTTGGGAAATGTCTACAGCTGGAAAACCAACTGAAGCATCTGATAAATTAGTTGATGAAATCTACGAAACTTTTGATACTTTAATGACAAGAGCGAATCAAAAAGACGTTGAGAACAAAAAAGCGCATTTTAAACAAATCCGTAAGGATTACGAAGCGGCTGCAAATCAATTTGTTGCGAAAATAAACGAATTAAACTAAAAAATTGCGATAAAAAATTGCCAATTTTTTTTGGAAATTTAAATTTCAGAACTATATTTGCACCGCAATAGAGTTGCCGGTGTAGCTCAGCTGGCTAGAGCAGCTGATTTGTAATCAGCAGGTCGTGGGTTCGAGTCCCTCCATCGGCTCTAAAGTAAAACCATCACAGTAATGTGGTGGTTTTTTTGTTTTAGGGTGTTTTTATAAGAGTTTTAAAAAAAACTCACCACGTAAAGGGATTCGCACGGAAGCGGTGGTTTTTTATGGTTATTCTTATTGTTCAAAATAAAAAAAAAACTACAACTTTAAAGTTGTAGTTTTTTAGTTTTAATTCTTTATTTCTTCTGACTTTCTCTTTTTAACATATTCCTTCAGCATTTTTCCATATTTTGATTTTGCTACTTCTGGTGTCATGCTTTTTTGAATCGTATCTAAGAAAGCTGTATTGATGTTAGCTATTTCTGAAAGTGCTAAATAGGGTGCGATTTCTTTATTGGCGTTACTCACAGCAAAATGAGCTGTGTAGCGGTATTTTCTTTTTAATAGCTTTTGGTATTCGTTTTCGATACTATCTGTTGTACTAGGATTTGGTTTTAATTCGTTTTTCAAACGTTTTGCCATTAAGGCTAAGTTTTGATCTCTGAATTTACTATTTAGGCTATCAAATTTTACCCATAAATCATGATTTTTAGATCCTGTAATTTTAGCATCAGCAAAAAAGCGTTCTAATGTTGTTTCAATTTTTATTTGACCTGGTTCTGCAAAAAAAGGAAGACTGTTGTCAATAGATTTTGTTTGACCGCGATCTAAAAACAAGTAAAGTACCTCTGGGCTATCTAGATTGATATGGCTTTCAAAATTGGAGTTTCCGTTGATGTTTATACTATCTATGGTTATAAGCGTAGAATCTTGTAATTTTTGTAGGAACAATTTTCCTTGGCTTAATCCTTTAATATTTCCTGAAATGTGCACATTGGTATCTGTGTTTTCTTCTTGCTTACAAGCTACTATTACACTTATAGCGAATAAGGCTAAAACTAGTTTCTTCATTTTGAATTTTAATTAGTGTTCGCAAAGTAAATAAAAAATCCTCAAAATACTAAGTACTTTGAGGATTTTCAAGTGCAATTTAAGTTGCAAATTCAAGTTCAACTTCAAGTTCAACTTCAAAAATCAGGATTTGTTAATCTTCGATCTTCAATTTTAGCCTCTTAACCAAGCTTCGCGAACTGCTTTTTTAGTAGCATCCGTTGATTGATAGCTGTCTTGCTTTTCTTTCGGCATGACTACTTTTCCTTTTATGGTTTGTTCTTTTCCGTCTCTTTTGATTTTGACCGAAATAGCATCCCCGTCTTTCCAATTTACGCTTGCCATAATTAAATCGTAAATGTTATCTAGGTTGTAATTTTTATCGTTGAAAGCTAAAAGCGTATCGTTATTTTTTAAGCCTAAAGAGGTCATGAAAATATTTAATTCGCCTTCCGGTAAAACTAAAATTTCTTTAGTGTTTGGGTTAATGGTGATGTAAGGTTCTGTTTGTCCTTTTAAAAATGGATTTCCAGGTACTTCGATAGTAGTTTCTGATACTCCCATTTTAGCAAAGAATTGCTCATATGGAATTGGAGTTTCACCAGCTACGTGTGTTTTTAAGAATTCCCCAACTGCCGGATAGGTCAAAGCCGTAATCTTATCGAATAGTTCTTCGTCTTTAAATGCTTTATTTGCACCATATTGTTTTGATAGCTCTTGCATTAAATTTAAGATTCCTTTTTCGCCATTGCTGTTTTCTCTTATTAGGATGTCGATGCACATGGCAATTAAAGCTCCTTTGTGATATACATTAAGATATTGGTCTTTATAAGGTGGATTTAATACGTTTTTACTCATTTTGGTAAAACTCATATTGTCATTCATTTGGCGCGATTGTGCAATTTTTCCAGCCATTCTTTCAAAGAATTCCCCTTCTTCAATTAGTCCTTGGTTGATTTGGAATAGGTTTGCAAAATATTCGGTTACCCCTTCATACATCCATAAGTGTTCTGACATTTGGGGGTTGTTGAAGTCGAAATTTTGAATTTCAGTAGAATGAATCGTCAATGGTGTTACAATATGGAAGAATTCGTGCGAAACGACGTCTTTTAATTGCTCTTGAAGCATTTCTAAATCCATAACTTCAGGCATTACCACTGTTGTAGATGTTGGGTGTTCTAAGGCTCCAAAACCTTTTGCATCTTTTGCTTCCACATCTGCTAAGTAAAGTAAGATTGCGTATTTTTTTGTAGCATCGATAGGACCTAGAAAACGTTTTTGCGCTTTCATCATGTTTTCCATGTGAGGTGTAATTTGTTCGGCTGTATATTTACCTGTCGGAGAATACACGCTGATGATGATGTCCATATCGTCAATTCTGAATGTAGTAAAATCAGGTTTAGAATACATGATAGGCATTTCCACTAAATTGGCGTATTTTGGCATGTAAAATACATCTAAAGTAGTACTTGGGTCAGCGTCTGTCATGGCAGAAACTCCAGTTAATGTCTCGGGATGTTGAATGGTTAATTTGTATGGTGTTTCTTCTTTTCCTTTGAAGTATCCGATAAAACCGTGTGTATTTAACATGAAATTTTCACCCGCTTTGATGTTGGTTCCCGCTGGAGAAAAAACATCTTCGCTTTCGCCAAAACCAGCTCCACTTTCAGTATCAAAAGTATCGTTTACTAAGTAAGTAATTTTGCTCAATTTGGTAGCATCTGAAATGCGGTATGAGTTTTCGTCGATTTTGGCCACATTTAAAGCCTTTCCTTTACTGTCAAATGCTTTTACATTTTCGATAAAGCGACCGTAATCGTCTTCTGAATAGGTTCCAGGAACTGTTTTAGGAAAGTGATAGGTTACGGATTCAGTAGTAAATGTTGGTGGGGTCACGCTCACCATTACTTTATCGTCTTTAACATTGATTAAATCGATGGTAACTGCTACATCATTTTGTTTGGTAGTCGTTTGGGTAGGACTACAACTCCATAAAAATCCTACTAAAGCTAGGGAAAACATTAATTTTTTCATTTTATCTAAATTGTATTCCCCATAAGTAGATAAAATAGGCTAAATGTTACACTTATCTTTTGGATATTTTGTTACCTGTAATTTGTCTTTGTAGTTTGCATTTGAATCGGTCTATGCCGTTTACTCTTAGTTTGGCATGTTTGGTAGCTCTGCCTTGAACTCGTTCGCGCCACATTCTAAAGCTAGAAGGTTTCATTTCGCGGCGCATGATTTCAATGGTTTCTTGTTCGGAGATACCAAATTGGAAACTAATGGCTTCAAAAGGGGTACGATCTTCCCAAGCCATTTCTATGATGCGATCGATTTGTGTTTCGGTAAAAATTTTCTTTTGCATGTTGCAAATTTCTGTATTAAATAAAAAAACTCTTGTTGAACAAGAGTTAATTTTTTTTAATCGAATTTATTTTTGAAGTAGTATTTGCTGTCTAAGTCTTCGTCTTCCAATTCGTTATATTTGATTGGTTTTGGTTTTGGCTTACTTGCAGTTACTTTCTTTTTCCAAAGTTCAAAATTATCTTTGGACAGTCTTTTGCGCATCAATTCGGTAACTTCGTTTTCTGTTACTCCAAATTCTACTTTTAACACTTCAAAAGGTTTTTTTTCCTCCTGTGCCATAGTAACAACTCTATCTAATGTTTCGTTGTCGAATTCTGAAATTTTCTTCTTTTTCATGAAGTAAATACGGTTTCTCTTTTTTTTGGTTAATGCTTCAATATTAATAAAAAAATAAATTCAAAATTTGGGTAG
>JAHRWO010000363.1 GCA_019105125.1 Flavobacterium sp. | reverse complement strand
ACAAAATTAAATCATTTACTTCCTTCATGGTATAATATTCTGGTATCGACTTACCTGAAAGTTTTTTGAACTTATATTTTACCGTTTTTGGAAAAGTATCTTCTTTTATGGTGACTGTTAAAATTTTAAGGTTCGAGTTTCTTAAAACCGAAAATAGTAAATTATCTATTGTTGATTTCTTGTTATCTAACTCAATGATAATTTCAGGTTTATTCAAAACTTCTAATTGTTCTTTACTAATTATTGCTCCCCAATTTTCACTATTAACAATTGTATTTTTTAAATAAGTATTTATACGAAAATGTTCTTGATTTATCCTCGCTATTCGATCCTGTTGTAAAACAATAGTTAGTTTTTTGTTCAATGAGCTTCTATAAGTAGGATGCCATTGGTGTAACAATAAAATAGGCTCATCAAAAAATTTTACTTCTAAACCATTGTTTCTTAAACGAGCATGAACATCTTCGTCTTCACCTCCCCAAAAATGAAAAAACTCATCATATCCGCGTATAGCAAGTAGCGCCTCCGTAGGAAATAATGACAATCCCTGAGCGCCTGGTGAACTCACATAAGAAATGGTATACTCACTAAAAGCTTTATTTGCTAATGTCTCTTTTTCATTCAAAAAACCTACTTTGAAATAATAAGAAATAGTTGGTGATTTTAAATCGTAAAGTTGAGCTACAAATGTTTCGTGAAACAACATATCAATATCCGATACAAATATATAGGGAGTGGTAATGTTTCGTAATCCAATATTAATAGCTTTAGACCTAGACCATGGCTGATTTACATGATAGGAATAGATATAGTGAACAAAAGAATAATGACTAAGTAGTTCCTGTAATTTTAAAGAAATTTCTTGTTGTGATCCATAATCTACAAAAAGAACCTCAAATTGCTTTTCGGTTTGCAAAAGTAAACTATCTAAAGACTTTTTGACTCTTTGAATGTCTTTGTTTTTGAATGTATAGAGTAATGTAATCACCTTATGAAATTTTTTATATAGTTTTTGAACCTTTTTTTCCAATTATAAAATGGAAATCTAAAAATCTTGATTGCTTTTAAATCTTGGTTACATTCATAAATATTGAATTTTTTCAAATAATTATTAATTCTTACAGTTTGATCTTCATAAACATTATAAGCACGAGCATACCAACTATGGAACAACACTTTACGTCCCTCATGATTTAGTACTATATTGCCAATTTCATCTTCACCAACAGGATTTATTGTTTGTAAGTAATAGATTTTATAATCGTTAAGTAAAGCCCAAAAATAAAAACAATAATAGGGCTCTTTTAAACTTTTGATATCAAAATCATACAACAAAGATGAAAAATCTGAATCCAAATATAACTTTTCATTAAACATTTGTTGCTTATGAATCTCCTCAAAATTAGCATTTTTTAATTTTTTAAAATTTAAAATAGAAAAAAAAGTATTGATAACCAGAGGATTATGATTTCTATGTTTTATAACACCCCCATCGCGAACTCCAGCGATAGCATAATTGTTTTTTTCCATGTAATTAATTAAATCAAAAACCGCTTCTGTATCATAGAAAAAGACATCCTCATCAGCCATTATAATCCAATCATAATGATAGTTCTTAAACTTAGCAAACATAAAACATAGACTATTAATGCCATACATTCCCGTTGTACCATCTATAACATAACAATCTATATCTTTTGGAAATAATGTTACCGTTTTTTTGTATAAATCATAGCTAGCAACAGTTGTAACTATTGCTATTTTTGAAATGTCAATCATTATAAATTATTTTTCATCTAAAAACATGTATAACTTTAGTAAAACCGCTTCATGTTAAATAATTTTTTGCTGCTTCTTTAGGAAGTCCTCTCCAAACTAAAAAATAACGCAGTATTGTTTTGTTTAAAATAAACTTTGAAAATATCTTATTTTTAAGAATATTTTCAAAGTTTGAAATTCTGTTAAAAGGGGAAAGATTGATTTTAATTTCAGTTTCCGAAAAGGTCAGTTTTTCCACTTGTTCATTCATCCAAGGCTCCACCACATTTCCCATGTGATAGGTATAATTATCGGCTGTAGATAGTCGCCACAAACCATTTGCCACTACCGGAATGTCTAATAAGCTTGCCTCACTGTCTCCACCTAAACTGAAAGTGGTGTGTAACTGATTTAAAGATTGAAAAACTTCTTTGCGATACGTACAAACAAAATGTCCTGCTCCTGCAACTGCCTTTACTCCTTTACTCTCTATGGTTAAATAATATTGTAATTGATTTTCATTATAAAAATTTTCATTTCCCACACTAATTGAAAAATCTTTTAACGCTTGAGAATTAACAACTTTTGAAATTTGAATTTTTTTCGAAAACAAAGTGTCCCAATATAGATTAGCAGTATAAGTTCTAAGCGATCTTGATGAAGGCGTTGTGCAAACAGCACCCGCTTTTGGAAATGATTCAAAAACAGAATAAGTAGCAGTTTGCCAATTATTTAAAAAAAGAACATCAGAATCGCTAATAGTTACTACCTCAAATTTCTGCCCCACTAACCCTTTCAATATCGCATTTAATTTACCTATTGCATCAACATGTATTAATTCGTGTATTTGCCCTTTTAAAAACAAATCATTTAAATACAAAACCACCTCTTTACAACTCCCATTATTTACAACTGTAAAGTACGTTTTTGAATGTGAGGTTTTAAAAAGTGAAGTCAAACAATAATGTAATATTTGAAAACTATCCTTAAAATAGCCCTCAAAATGAGGAATATAAACTGGTACAATCACTTGATGGTAAAATCCTGCTGATGCTATTTGTTTGTCTTTATTTGGATTGAAACCTACCC
The DNA here is from genome assembly GCA_019105125.1 of Flavobacterium sp. Taxonomy (GTDB): domain Bacteria; phylum Bacteroidota; class Bacteroidia; order Flavobacteriales; family Flavobacteriaceae; genus Flavobacterium. The sequence goes on along the minus strand of JAHRWO010000363.1, from coordinate 1,058 downwards.
TCATGATATTGTGATATTTATTAAATTTTGAGAAAGTGATTTTATCTGTACAAAGCTACTATTTTGTTTTTTACAACATCAAAATCATAAATAGCTCTAAATTTACTTACATTGTAATTAAAAGCATTTTCTCTTAAGCTGTAGCTATTTATTACAAATTTAATAGTATTAATGATACTATCAATATTTTCTGGATTTTTGATTATGATACCGTTATTTCCATTTTCAACTAAATAATCTATTACACCTCCTGGACTAGATTGGATTGGAAAAGCTCCTTGTAGTAATGCTTCGATTAAAGTATTGGGTGTGCCATCTGAAATACTATTACCTATATAAATAGCTGTATCTCCCATTAAATTAAGCACTTCTGTATGCTGTAATTGGTTTCGTGTGTAATAATAAAAAGGCAATTGCTTTTCTTTAATATATTTTATTACCACATCATGAGAACCAAAAACTTTTATTTGAAAATCTTTTAATATTCCTTTAGCATAAAGAAATTCAAGTGCTTTGATAACATTAAGTGCTCTACCAAATTTATGCTCATAGCCTTTTACTAAAATAATTTCTCGCTTTGAATAATCCTCTTGGAAATTACCAATAAGATCCAAATGATACCCAGAACCTCCTGGGATAATCTCTGTAAAATTTCCTTGATAACCTATTTTTTTGGCGATGGCTATGTCTCTGTAATTATCCGAATGAAATAAATGAACCAAACGAAGTACCTTTCTAATTTTAATTCTTTCAAAATAAAAAGATTGATAATAAAACAAATCATTTCCCCAACAGGAATAAATCCATTTTATTTGGGGAAATTTTTTCATCGCATTAACGATTGGATAGGAACCCGTTTGCATTTCAAAACTATGCACGATATCGGGTTGAATTTCCTGTAAATAGTGTTCAAAAACTTCCGCCGGAGTAACTTCTAATAAAGATTGTATAGAACTATATAGATAAGGTACTTTTTTTCTTAAAAAATGTTCTCCTTTTAAATAGGGTACTTTTCTTTTTCTTTTAAAAGGTAAAATTGTAACTTTATTTGAAAGTGC
>JAHRWO010000336.1 GCA_019105125.1 Flavobacterium sp. | reverse complement strand
TACGGCTTCGAGAACCTCAGCCTTCGTCATCCGCATTCCAAAAACAAGTTCAAGAACATATTCAAAAATTTCAAAGATTTCCCAAATTATTAAAATCTGTGTTCCGAAAACTTGAAACATGATAAGTGTTCAGTCTCAGTTTTCAGTCTCAGAGAAAATCCGTCCCCATCCATCTTCGCTTTAGGGAACCCTTCAACGCAAACAAAGAAAACCCGTAACCATCAGCGCTCCGGCGGACCCGTTTCATCCGCGTTCCAAAACTTGAAGCAAAATAAGTTTTCAGTCGCAGTTTTCAGTCGCAGATAAAATCCGTCCCCATCCATCTTCGCTTTAGCGAACCCTTCAACGCAAACAAAGAAAATCCGCTTCATCAGCGCTCCGCTAAGCGGACCCGTTTCATCCGCGTTCCAATCACTACGGCTTCGAGAACCTCAGCCTCTGTTGAAAAGATGCATTATTCTGTTTTCATTTATTCTCATTTCGACATAGCGCAACAAAGGCTCTCTAAAAATGATAATCGAGTAAAAGAAATTATGAGACTACTAAAGCTTCTCCCTAATGCCTAATCCCTAATGCCTAATCCCTAATTCCTAATCTATGTTCCGAAAACCTAAAACTTGAAACCTAATCCTACATTCCTCCTTTTGGTGTATCAATAAATTCAGGAACCAACTCTTTAAAAACGGCAATAACAGTTTCTTTGTCTTCAAAGACAGTGACACTGAGTTTCGTTAAAAATGCAGCCACTTGTGCATAAGAAAACACAGGATCTTGTGCAATTAGGATTTTAGGATGATACGTAGGCAAAGTTTGAGAAGAATGAGCAAGAATTTCTTCATACAACTTCTCCCCCGAACGCAAGCCCGTGAACACAATGTCGATGTCTGTGTAAGGTTCTTTTCCGTGCAATCGAATCATTTTTTCGGCCAACTTACGAATAAGGACAGGTTTTCCCATGTCAAAAATATAAATTTCTCCACCCGTTCCCATAGTACCCGCTTCTAAAACCAACTTACAAGCTTCGGGTATGGTCATAAAAAAACGATTGATTTCAGGATGTGTAACAGTAACTGGACCTCCTTTTTTGATTTGATCTTCAAATAAATGGACTACCGAACCATTTGAGCCCAACACATTTCCAAAACGCGTCGTAATGATTTTCATTTTACTTTCACTGGTTTGGGTGTGAAAATAGGACTGCACCATAATTTCGGCAATGCGTTTAGAAGCTCCCATTATATTGGTTGGATTTACCGCTTTGTCAGTAGAAATGAACACAAAACGATTGGTACCAAAAGCTGCAGCAGCATCTAAAACATTTTTCGTTCCAAAAATATTAACCTTGATTGCTTGTCTAAAATTTGTTTCAAGCACAGGTACATGCTTATAGGCCGCGGCGTGAAATACAATTTCGGGTTGGTAATGTTCAAAAACAGCAAAGACTTCCTCTCTATTCCCAACATTTATCAGTTCATAATGACACGTTAGCGAAGGAAAAGCTTGAGAAATATTCAATTGAATAGTATTCAAAGGAGTTTCCGCTTGATCAACAATCACAATTGTAGCAGGTTCAAAATGAGCGATTTGATTTACAAGTTCACTACCAATGGAACCAGCACCTCCTGTAACTAAAATCGTTTTTCCTTTTAACCTATTGATCACATTAGGGTTGTCAATCGATATGGTTTCCCGATAAAGCAATTCCTCTAAAGTGTATCGCTTAAGAGATTTTGATGTATTCAAACCATTATCAAAACCACTTACCAATTTTGGGTTGTATACTACAATTTTATTTTCCAAGCAAGCATCAAGAAAAGCGAGCTCTTCTTCTTCTGGCAAATAATTCTTAATCAAAACAATATTCTTTATTTTATGAAATCGAAGTATTGCGATGATAGAATTACTTTTTGCAATAACCGGAATCCCTAATATTTTTTTATCATTCAAATATTTATTCTTATCGATAAAAAAACACAAATTATAAGTCGAAGTATCATTCACAAAGGCTTCCGCTAAAGCTATAGTGGTGCTATTAACACCTATAATAGCTAAATTTTCAACAGTATTACCACCGTCTTTTACCGATAGATATTTAAAAAGCCACTTTACCGTAATACGAAAAAAAATAAGGAAAAATAAAATGACTAAAGAAGATAAAAAAATGGTAAAAATCACAAAAATATGACGACCTGCATGAATAAAATACAGAGTATCTACCAAAAACAAAGTAATAAAAGTTGAAAATACTGCTTTGAACAAACGAATAGCATCTTTGATACTCGAATAGCGAATGATACCCTTATACGTTTTAAAAACTAAAAAGTAAAAAAACAATACAATCACATAAAACACCAGGCGATATAGTAAGGGTATTGTAGTGTAAAACTTAACTCCTATGGTACTAAAAACAAAATAAGAAGATAAAGAGGCAAAAAGAACAATCCCCATATCCATAAATAATATAATCCAAGAGGGTAAAAAACCCAATCGTTTTATATTGACAAATTGTTTCAGTTTATTCATAAAAAGACAAGGTAAAGGAACAAAAATAAGAGTTTTTTGTTATGGAAAATTAGAAAAAACTCCATTTTTAACCCTTTTTAAATTATAACTCATAGTTTATAAACCAACCGTAATAAATACCCTTATTTTATAAAATGACCTACACAAAAAACATATAGAATAATAGATTGTCAAACAAAAAATAGTTTTTAAAATAAAACAACAAAAACAACCACCAAAACTACCTCTAAATACAAAAGCTACACCAATACCCTCTCGCTCCAAAGCCCCCCTCTCCCCATCGACTCGTCTCAACACACTATTCACTATTCACTATTCAGCATTCACTTTATCCTTTGCTGATGAAACCCATATTCCCAAAACCCGCAACCTCCTCGTGTCAAATCAAGCGAAGTCGAGACCTTGTCATATCGAGCGAAGTCAAGACTGTCATATCGAGCGAAGTCGAGACCGTCAAACCGAGCGAAGTCGAGACTGTCATATCGAGCGAAGTCGAGACTGTCGTATCGAGCGGAGTCGAGACTGTCAAATCGAGCGGAGTCGAGACCGTCATATCAAGCGTAAGCCTGTTCCGAATTATCGGAATCGAAAACTTGTCTTTCTGAACTCGTTTCAGAATCTTCTACAAAGTAGGCTAACACTTTACGCAGTTAATCCAACCTTCATCATACAACATTCGTTCATCATCATTCATCATTCCATCCTGTAACACCCCTAATCCCGATAGCTATCGGGACCTCGAGGGGACAATACCTTCTAATAACTTTAAGTTCCTATCTTTT
>JAHRWO010000317.1 GCA_019105125.1 Flavobacterium sp. | reverse complement strand
CAATTACAATTATTAATTCCATTTTTATGAGTTGTATTTAAAATGTTGTATTTAAATTATCATGCAATATAAAAATTATATCACGATAAAAATGAATGTTTCTTTAGTTTTATTCTAATTAGCCATAATAATCATAGCTGGATTTTTACATATTTTGAACTCAAAGATATTCAAGTATAGGAAAATAAAAATCAGAAGAAATTATAAAACTGGTTAACGACGCTCGTAAAAGAAGATAAGTGAAAATCCCGCGAAAGCGGGATTTTTTTGTTTATCTATGTCCAATATTTTTATTTAAAATAACTAAATGTTTCGTTATTTTCAATTTTCAATAGCGTTTAGTACCAAACGGCAATTTCTTTTTGTTCTCCTTTAATAAACGTGCTACTTCGATAATCATAAAACCACCCATGCGGTTGTCAATGGCTCTACAATAAATTTATCGTGGTTTAAAATCTCAAAAGTATATAATTACACCACCATGTGAAAGTAAACTACTTTTACTTCGTATTTCGTTTAAGTTTAGCATCAATATATTTTCCAATGAAACCTAATTTCATTCGGTCTAACATTTTTTTCTCAAAATCCCAAAAGAATTCAAATTGTCCAAATGCTGCACCAATCAATACTAAAAGTACTTGATAGGCAGGAAATATTATCAATAATCGTATCGGCCAATATAGCCATAACGATAAATTTTCTTTAGTAATGTGAAGGAAATCGGTTAAAGGCTTCGATAAGTATGCAGCTGTTGATCCTGTAATTGCAAAAACAATAAAAATTATTGTTAGTTGCCAATTTGATGATACATTCCAGCGTTCTTTTAGTTTTTTCATAAATTATAATGTGGGTGTAAAACCTCCTAATCTTTGATTGTTTGTAAGTTGAAAATAGACCAGATAATAATATAGCATATAGTTTACCTCGTATCCGTAATCAATATTTTGCTGATAATCAATAGATAAAGCGTACATGTCTGCATTATATTGTGTAGCTTGTATGGCTCTTCTATTCCATTCTAAAACCCAAACTCTATTTCTTGATTCTAAGTATGATTGACTATAATAATTTCTAGGTTTTGCAAAACTATTGAACCATGATGAAAATCCAACGTCAAAAATTAAAACTTCATATTCTAATTTTTCATTCGATATACGAATCGTGTCGCTTTCTAGTTTTGGTTTGTCATCAAAACTCATTTTATCCTGAGAAGCTGTGCAAGCTATCAGAATAGTAACTAAAGCAAATAAAAGTAAAAATATACGTTTCATAGCTTCCTAATTTTGAAAGTATAAAGGTAAAAAAAAGCACCGACATTGCCGATGCTTTTAACTTTTAAATGATTAATTAATACTATTTTCCGAATAGTTTTCCCAAAAGTCCACCTAATCCACCTTTTTTGGTAACGGCTGCCATAGCATCTCCCATATCAACTTTACCATCATTATTTTGATCTAAGCCAAATTGACCTCCATATTTTGAAACAGCATCCATTAAACCACCATCTTTGCCATCAGAAATAGCACTTACTAAATCGCTTATGTTAAATCCAGGTTGGTTGGGGTCTTTTGCTTTATTAATTAATCCTGCTAAAATTTGAGGAATTAATCCGCTTGCAACACTTCCAGCAGCATCAGATGATAAACCAAATTTTTCACCTAAGTTTCCTGTTACTTTTTCAGTCAATTGTTGTACAACAGGGTTGTTTGTATTGATTGATGAATTACCACTTAATATACCTGATAAGTCATTAATGTTTCCATTAGCAATCATGTCTTTTAAGCCAGAAAGAATTGAACTTCCTGCTTCGTTCATAACGGCGTCATTTTGTTCATTTGGAACAGCTGGATTATTTACCACCGCTTCATTTCCAAATTGTTTTACTAATTCTGAAAGTTGATCAAACATAGTTTTTTGTTTTTAGTTGGAACTACTAAGGTACAAAAATTAATTGTTCTTTAGTAAACTAATGATTTGTTCTGCCAATTCTGTTCCAATTCTATCTTGCGCCTCCAAAGTAGCTGCTCCAATATGCGGTGTTAATGAAATTTTTGGATGCATTAAAATTCTGATTTCTGGAGTTGGTTCGTTTTCAAAAACATCTAAACCAGCAAATAATACTTTGTCCTCGTCTAAAGCTTCCACTAAGGCTACTTCATCAATTACACCACCACGAGCACAGTTGATAATACCTACATTTTCTTTCATCATTTGTAATTCTTCTCTACCAATTACATATCCATCTTGAGCTGGCACGTGTAATGTAATAAAATCAGAATGTTTGATAACATCTTCAAGAGATTCTGTAACAATCTCTACATTGATGAATTGTCCGTTATAGAAATCAACACGAATTACAGCTTCATTTACATATTTATCAGCAGCAATTACTTTCATGCCTAATCCTAAAGCCATTTTAGCAACTGCTTGACCAATACGTCCAAAACCAATGATTCCTAAAGTTTTTCCTCTAAGTTCAATTCCGTTTGCATAAGCCTTTTTCAAACCTTCAAAGTTAGTATCACCTTCTAAAGGCATATTTCTGTTGGCATCATGTAAGAATCTAACTCCTGTGAATAAATGAGCAAAAACCAATTCAGCCACACTTTCAGATGACGAAGCTGGTGTGTTGATTACATGCAATCCTTTTTCACGAGCATAAGCCACATCAATATTGTCCATTCCAACACCACCACGACCAATAATTTTTAATCCTGGACAAGCATCAATTATATCTTTTCTAACTTTTGTGGCACTACGAACTAACAACACTTTTACATCGTGTGTATTGATAAAATTAGCTACTTGTTCTTGCGCTACTTTAGTTGTAATTACTTCAAAACCTCCTTTTTCTAAAGCTTTAATTCCGCTTTTTGAAATTCCGTCGTTTGCTAAAACTTTCATTTTATGTTTATGAGTTTATAGTTTAGAAGTTAAGAAAAATCTAAACTGTATTTTTATTAAATATTTTTCTCTAATTCTTGCATTACATCCACTAAAACTTGAACGCTTTCAATTGGTAAAGCATTGTACATTGAAGCACGATAACCACCAACAGAACGGTGTCCCGCTAAACCAGAAATTCCAGCCGCTTTCCACATAGCATCAAATTTTTCTTGATGTGCTTCGTTTTCTAACAAGAATGTCACGTTCATATTACTTCTATCTTCTTTAGCAGCGGTTCCTTTGAATAAAGGATTTCTGTCGATTTCAGTGTAAAGTAAGTTTGCTTTTGCATCATTGATTTTTTCAATAGCAGCAATTCCACCTAATTTTTTCAACCATTGTAGCGTTAAAAGTGACGCATAAACTGGGAATACAGGTGGCGTATTATACATACTTTCTTTAGAAACATGTTGTTGGTAATCTAACATGCTTGGAATCGTTCTTCCAGTTTTCCCTAAGATTTCAGTTTTTACCACTACTAATGTTGCACCAGCTGGTCCCATATTTTTTTGTGCTCCTGCATAGATTAAATCAAATTTTGAAAAATCTAAAACACGTGAAAAAATATCCGAACTCATATCACACACCAAAGGAACATTCACTTCAGGAAATGATTTTATTTGAGTTCCAAAAATCGTATTGTTACTAGTACAGTGGAAATAATCTGCATCAGTTGGAATAGTATAACCTTTTGGAATATGATTGTAATTTTCAGATTTTGAAGAAGCGACTACAACAGTTTCTCCAAAAAGTTTTGCTTCTTTAATAGCGCCACTTGCCCAAGTTCCCGTATCTAAATAAGCTGCTTTTCCGTCAACTTTCATTAAGTTGTAAGGCACCATTAAAAATTGCATGCTTGCACCACCGCCTAAAAATAATACTTCGTATCCTTTTCCTTCTAAGTTTAAAAGCTCTAAAACTAAAGCTCTAGCTTCATCCATTACGGCTACGAAATCTTTACTGCGGTGAGAAATTTCTAAAATAGATAATCCTGAGTTGTTGAAATCTAAAATAGCTTGTGCCGATTTTTCGAATACTTCTTGCGGAAGTATGCATGGACCTGCACTGTAGTTGTGTTTTTTCATTGTAGTTGTAGTTATTTATTTAAGGGTCAAATTTCGGAATTCTTAAATAAAAAATAAGCTTAAATGCTACAATAATTATGAGATGTTATTAACAAAAACGATTTAGTTAAAATTCTTTTATAAAAATTATAATTTAGTAATTATTTGCTGTTTTTTTTATTAAATGAGTAAAGATTGTTTTTGAAAGCAAAAAAATCATCTTTGGTTTTTTCAAGGTGTCTAATTTTTATTTCTCTGCTATAAATTGTAGTAATAATTAAATTTTCACCAAGTTCTTTACCATATCCAATACTTGTTATTGCGGTTGATTGTATTCGATCTATTTCTTTCCACTCTAAGTTCACGGCTTCATTATCAGTTATAATATCGGTTTTAATCCATTTCATATTTAAACCGCTTTCAGATAGTGTCCATTCCATAATTCCTTCTCCCGTTTTTTTATTTAAAAAGGAAAATATTGGCAGAAATAGGATAAGGAATAAAACAAAAAAGACGAATAATCCAAGATTATCTACTTTTACAAAGTTATTTAATGTGAATACAGAAATCCCGTAAAGTATAAAGAACACAATAAACCAAAAATTTTCAATTGATCTAGATGCTGTTTTTACAACAAATTTCATTACAAACTAATTAAAAATGCCAACGTATCCACATTATCCGCATAATCCCAAAGTTTTGGTTGTTGGGTTTGACCAAAAGCTACCGAATTTGGAATCAAATCATTTGATACGATACATTGAATTTGATCTGCGTCATTTTGTAGACGAGTCTTAACATCTTCTAAATTCTCATAGAATTCATAAAATACTGATGAAATAGGAGATGAGTAACTTGAATCCTCTTTGATAGTCATGAATTCATTGTCTAAAATTTGGAAATTACTCATTAAGAAAACCGCTTTGTTGTAATCGTAATTGTTCGCGTATTTCTCATAGTGAATCACATCACGATATTCATACATGGCTTTAAAGAAGGCTTCAAAATTATACCCTTTCGGAACAAAAAGTTTAGAAACATTGCGACAGCCTAATCCAAAATAACGAAAAATATCTTCGCCTAAGTTGACCAAATCTTCAAAAGTTTCATTTCCATCTAAAACAGCAACCGAATTTCTATTCTTACGAATGATACTCGGTTTGTCTTTGAAATAATATTCGAAATATCGTGCTGTGTTGTTACTTCCTGTAGCGATTACGGCATCAAAACCTTCTAATTTGCCTTCAACAAACGTTATTTTTGAGTTAAGTTTTGGTTCGATAGCAATCAAATATTTTGCTAAAAATTTTAATAAATGCTGGTCGTTTGATGAGGTTTTTACTAATACATCATGCCCCGAAATCAATACTGAAAGAAAATCATGAAAACCCACTAACGGAATATTTCCTGCTAAAATTAATCCTACTTTTTTAGGTTCAGTTTTAGAGAAATCGTAGTTCGAAAGCCAATGATTTAGGTTCTCTTCCGTTAATGCTTTCGCCCAAGATTGAATGCTATGTAAAACTTGTTCTGGAGTAAACCAACCATTATGCGATTGCGAAAGTTCAATCAAGTCAGCAAAGTTGTCAAAGTACAAATCGTTGTGTAAAACCGATGCCGATTTAATGTTTCCTTCTTTAGAAAATTGACGTAAGAAATTCCCTAATTCAACAAAACTCGATTTTATTTCACTTTGTAACATTTGTAATTTGTTTATGTTTGGTTTACATTGTATTTTTGTAGCGCAAAATTAATCATAATATTAGAATATCACGTTTTTCTGAATTCTAATTTCTAAATACAAAAGTAATCATGGCAATTATAATAACAGACGAATGTATTAATTGTGGGGCTTGTGAGCCAGAATGTCCAAATACAGCAATTTATGAAGGTGCTGATGATTGGAGATGGAAAGATGGTACAAAATTAAGTGGTAAGGTAATTTTACCAGACGGAACTGAAGTAGATGCTGATGCAGCACAACGACCAATTTCTGACGATATATATTATATTGTTCCAGGAAAATGTACCGAATGTAAGGGTTTCCATGAAGAACCTCAATGTGCTGCGGTTTGTCCTGTTGATTGTTGTGTTCCCGATGACAATCATGTAGAAAGTGAGGAAACTTTATTGAACAGACAATCGTTTTTACATAACGAATAAAATTTTCTTATAAATTTTACAAGAGAATTCTCCTTTGGAGGGTTCTCTTTTTTGTTTGATAGTTTTTCAGATACTTTCTTTTTTTAAAATGGATTATTAATTAAATTTTATTATATTTGATTGATAATCGGTGTTTTATGATAAAAAAACTTACTTTTTTATTGTTCTTTTTTACTTCTTTTGCCTTTTCGCAAAACCTTGAATTTATAGTGATTGTGAAAGATTTAGATACTGATTTACCTGTAGATGAAGTTACTATCACAGCTCTCAGAACACGGCAAGGTTTTTTAACAAATAAAGATGGAAAAGCGATAATTAACTTAACCCGATCTTCCGATTTAGAGTTGATTCATTCCACTTACAAAAAAACAATAGTTAAATTTTCTACCTTAGACAAAAAGGAAAATGTGGTGTATTTAGAGCCTATAACTAAACAATTGGAAGAGTTTATCATCACTAAGGATCATCCACAAGAGATCTTGAAAAAATTAATTGAAAATTCTAAATCGAAAATTACTATTCCTGTAAGTTTAAAGGTGTATTTACATGAATTCTACAAACGAGATAACCAGATAATTTTCTTTAACGACGGATTGATTAATTTTCAGATTTTAGGGAATAGTAAAAATATTAAAACGGATATCTTGGTTGAACAAAATAGAGCAATTGGTTTTTTTGATGCTGATTTTGATGCTAACATATTAGGATACGATTTGAATAACATCATCGAAAATTATTACCAATTCAAATATTTGGATGAGGTGCTTGATACAAAAGCAAAAAAACTATATGATTTTTCAATCAGAACATATCCCGCTAGTGAAGAATATTTGGTAATCAAAATTTCCCCACTGTCTGATTCAAAAGGAATTTTATCTGATTTTACTGTGGTTTATGATAGTGATAAAAAAATAATTCTTGAAGTGAGTTCGTTTGTTAAGCAAGACCGACTTCAAGAGTATAAAGAAAGTTTATTGGCTACTAGAAAAGTGTATAAACTAGAGTTTAAAAATACTTTTCGATTAGAAGGTAATTATTACTATTTAGCCAATTCAAAAGAGGTTATTGGATTTGAAAAGCGCTATAAAAATAAAGCGCGTAAAATTGAAGTCAAAAATCACATGGTGGTTACAGATTTCAATAAAAAAACATTTGAATACGCCGACAAAAATATTTTCAAGGGAAAATCGCTTATTAACAAACAAACTTCATTTTTTACCAATTATTGGGATGTAGCATCGGGTTTCGTTTCAACAGATGAAGAAAAAAATATCATTGAACAACTGGGTAAGCCTAATACTGAAATTCTTAATGAAGAAGAAAACCCAAACGAATAGTTGACCAATCGTAATTTTATTCAAATTATTTAATACTTTGATACTAATTTGGATTAAAGTATATTTGCGCACTTTTAAAATAATATTAACTAGTAATTTAAAGTCCCCTTTTGGGATTTAGGGCTTATGAAAGCAGGAATTGTAGGATTACCAAATGTTGGAAAATCAACTTTATTTAATTGTTTGTCAAACGCTAAAGCACAAAGTGCTAACTTTCCATTTTGTACCATAGACCCAAATATAGGCGTAGTAAACGTTCCAGATCCGCGTATTGCTCGTTTAGAGGAATTGGTAAAACCTGAGCGTGTTCAAATGGCAACGGTAGATATCGTAGATATTGCAGGTTTGGTAAAAGGAGCAAGTAAAGGAGAAGGTTTAGGAAATCAATTCTTAGGAAACATTAGAGAATGTAATGCAATTATTCATGTTTTACGTTGTTTTGATAACGACAATATAGTACACGTTGACGGAAATGTAAATCCAATTCGCGACAAAGAAACGATTGATATTGAATTACAATTAAAAGATCTAGAAACAGTAGAAAAACGTTTGGAAAAAACCAACCGTGCTGCTAAAACGGGTAACAAAGAAGCACAAGCTGAAAAAGCTTTATTAGATAGAATTCGCGAAACTTTATTAGCAGGAAAATCAGCTCGTACCGTAGTTCCTCAAAATCAAGATGAGGAAGAAATGTTAGAAGGTTTCCAATTAATCACCACAAAACCAGTTTTATATGTTTGTAATGTGGACGAAGCTTCGGCAGTAAATGGGAACAAATATGTAGACCAAGTGCGTGAATTTGTAAAAGACGAAAATGCAGAAGTTATCGTACTTTCAGTAGGAGCAGAAGCGGATATTACCGAATTAGAAAGCTACGAAGAGCGTCAAATGTTCTTACAAGACATGGGATTAACTGAGCCAGGTTCGGCAGTGTTGATTCGTGCGGCATACAAATTATTGAATTTACAAACCTATTTCACAGCTGGAGTTAAAGAAGTTCGTGCATGGACTATTAAAATAGGAGATACAGCTCCTAAAGCTGCAGGAGTAATCCATACCGATTTCGAAAAAGGATTCATCCGTGCGGAAGTTATTGCTTTTGAAGATTTTTCACATTATGGTTCAGAAGCTAAAGTAAAAGAAGCTGGAAAATTAAGAGTAGAAGGCAAAGAATACATTGTTAAAGATGGTGATGTGATGCATTTCCGTTTTAATGTGTAATTCCTGAGAACATAGAAAACAGAATATAGAAAAATAGAAAACCGTTGAAGCAATTCAGCGGTTTTTTTGTGGCATAACATTTGCAATGGCAAAACAAAACAAACTATCATGAAAAACTTTTTAATTTTATTAGCTTCAATGCTCTTATTTTTTTCTTGCAAAGAACGAGCAGCACACCCTATTGGTAACACATATTATTATCAAGAACCACAGCCTATAAATGATTCAGAGTTAAATTCAATTCCAAATAAATATTTAGGATTGTATGTAAATGAAGATTCTATTTATTTGAATGTTTCAAAAAGAATGATTAAAGAAGAAAGTTTTTTTAAATTCCGAATTCATAAAAATAGTTTAGATTCCATTGCTGATAAATTAGTGAAAGTTAATGGTAAATATAAGTTCAAAGATGAAGCTACTTTTTTAGAAGATAAAGTAATAGGTGATTCTATCGAATTCTCTCAAAAACAGATTGATACTTTTTTTGTCTTTTCGGATAAACAAAAAGCAAAACGAATCAACGGTAAGTTGGTTTTGAGTGAAAAAGATTCTATTTATTGGCAATCTAAATTGGTTTATTTAGATAAAGATGAATTGGTAATTAAGTATTTGTATTCAGATGATGATTTAAGAAAAATGGATTCTATTACTAAAATAAAATCCAAACAATTAGATTCAACAACGTATGTAATTTCTCCAACAAGGTCTGAATTTAAAAGATTTTTTGAAGTTAAAAACTTTGGTTATGAATCAAAATATAAGAAAATTGCAAAATGAAAATCATCAAAAAAATTCTAAAATACACTGCAATTTTTGTGTTGTCATTGATGACTTATTTGTTAATCGTAACCTTGTTGTCATTTGTTTCTGTAAATGAAGACGTTGCTGAAAATCAAGGAGAAATTCCATTTTACATTCTAACAAACGGAGTTCATACCGATATCGTTTTACCAATTAAAAACGAACATCACGATTGGTCAACCCAACTCAAATTTGAACATACGAAATCAAAAGATACCACGTATCAATATGTAGCTTTAGGCTGGGGCGATAAAGGTTTTTATTTAGAAACACCAACTTGGGCTGACTTAAAAGCAAGTACAGCTGTAAAAGCGGCTACAGGATTAAGTTCATCAGCTATGCATGTGACGTTTTATAAACATTTGAAAGAGAACCAATCTTGCAAAAAGATTCAAATTTCGTTAGAAAATTATAACAAGTTGATTGCATTTATTAACGAGTCTTTCCAAACTAAATCAGGTGAATTCCTAAAAATAGAAACCAATGCCGTTTACGGAAAACACGATGTTTTTTACGAAGCCAACGGAAGTTACTCGTTATTTTACACTTGCAATTCTTGGGCAAACCAAGCCTTAAAATCAGCGAATCAAAAAGCCGCCCTT
>JAHRWO010000269.1 GCA_019105125.1 Flavobacterium sp. | reverse complement strand
AAAAATTGAATGTTTTTAAGCTATTTCGCAATGTTTTTCTTCTTTGTTGAAAAGCAGTTTTTACTACTCGGAAGAATAATTTTTCATCACATGGTAATGAATAATCGGCTTTTCTTCTTAATCGCAACACACCCGAATCTACTTTTGGTGGTGGATTAAAAACACTTGGCGGAACCGTAAATAAGTATTCCGCTTCATAAAAAGCTTGGGCTAAAACGGATAGAATTCCATAGGTTTTGCTGCCTTTTTTCTCGCAAATTCTTTCGGCTACTTCTTTTTGAAACATCCCAGCGAATTCCGGAATTTGATCTCGCATTTCTAGAGTTTTGAAAACAATTTGAGTTGAAATATTGTAAGGAAAATTGCCAATAATAGCAAATGGTTCGCTATTGAAAACTTCGTTTAAATTATATTTTAAAAAGTCTTTCGAAATGATATGATTTTCCAATTTTGGATAGTGAACACCCAAATATTCCACCGATTCTTTATCGATTTCAATTACAAAGGTTTCGGTTGGTTTGTCCAATAGATATTTGGTTAAAACACCCATTCCTGGACCAATTTCCAAAATTTTAGAATAGCCTTCTAGCGAAAGTGTATCGGCAATATCCTTTGCGATGCTTTCGTCTTTTAGGAAATGTTGTCCTAAGTGTTTTTTTGCGGTTACTTTTTCCATTTTAGTTTGTTTCTCCGTAGAATTCTTCCATCACTTCTAATTCCGTTCTAAACGCTAACATTTTATCTGCAAAAAGTTGTAAGCCTTCTTGGCGTAATCTTGGTGCGTGATTTTTGTAATAGTCTTCCAATTTCGCTCTAGAATCTGTAAAATATTGAACGGCATATGTTACGCCACCCATTTCTTCTTCTACCAAAACGCGAACCATTTTAGCATTGGTAAACAAACCGGTTGCTAAAACATCGTTAATATGTTTGTTTTGCATCCACTTTAACCAAGCGGAATGAATGCTCTCGTCTACGTTTATCGTTACGTTGTATATAATCATTGTTTATGTTTAATCGTTTAAGTGTTTAGTTGTTTAACTTTTTTTTCTAAATTGTCGAATCACCTCGCAATGTTCGGTATTGTTTTCTACTTTCGGTATAATACAAACTATCGGGATGTTCTAAAACTACTTTTTCGTATAATGCTTTTGCTTTTTCGTTGTCTAAAAGATGTTTTCTATAAATCTCTGCCGAAAAATATAAGGCTTCATCCTTATAAATTCCGTCTTTATGATTGTCTAAAATATTTTGATAGTACGCTAAAGCTTTGTTGAAATCACCTTTCTCTTCATAAATTTTACCTACTTTAAATAAGGTTCCTTCTTCGATGCTTTCGCCTTTGTGTTTTTGTAAAATGGCTAAAAAGAGTTGAAGTGCTTCTTCTTTTTTATTCTGATACAATTTTAAATCTGCGGTTGCATAGGCTTGAAGTGCTACTCGTAAACTGTCTTCGGCTGAATTGTCTTGAATCAGCAAAAACATTTCAATTGCATCATTTGCAATTAACAAACTTGGCGATTGTTTCAAAACTTTTACTTGTTGCAACGTCCAATCGAAGTCTTTTTTGTAAAAGTTTGCTTTGGCTAATTTTAGACTGGCTTCGTGCGCTAAAACATCGTTTTTCAAATTGTCTTCTACTTGGGCATAATACAAAATGGCTTGATTGAATTTTTCATCATACACCATAATATCCGCCAATTCCATTTTTACTTTTGATTGCTCCCTCACATTTAATGGAAGTTTCAAGGTGTTTTGCAACAACTCAATTCCTAATTTTGATTGATTCAGATAAAAAGATTTAAAATGAGCGAAAAGAATTTGTAAGTCAATCGAATACGGACTAATACCATATTTTTTCAACAATTCTTGAAGTTTTAAATCAATAGCAGGATACTCTTTTGAAGTAGCAGATTCCATTTCCATGGAAATTAAAAAATGATGCGCTTTCATTTGTAATTCCACATCTTGGGTATTTTCCAACACAAATTCCAAAATTAGTTTCGCATCTTCAAATTGTTTTTCTTCCATTGCCATACTTCCTAAAGTGACAATGTTGTAAAAACTGTTGGGATTTCTTTTGTAAACTGCTTTCTCTTGAACAAACGCTTTTCCGTATTCTTTTTGTTGTACAAAAAACCAACTCAAAAAATTGATTCCAATACACATCTTGCGATTTTTGTGTTCTAAGTAATAAGTTTTTTCGAATAGTAGCTGCGAAAGAACCATCGGAATCGTCAATTAAATAGCGAGTCAACTGATTTTGAACCATCGGAGTTCCATCAGGCGTATTGAAACCGTAATCTAATAATTTGTTTAGCATGACTTCCAAATTACCTAATTGCCCTTGAATCATGGCGGTCTGATAATCAAAATTTAGATTTGGATTTTTCTTTTGTGCGGTTTCATACGCTTTTAATGCCCAAGGTAGCAATACTTTTTTCTCGAATGAATTAGCAATTTGGTAAGCATAATTGGGCTCCTTTTCAATTTCTTGAATGGCTAATTCGTAATTT
>JAHRWO010000248.1 GCA_019105125.1 Flavobacterium sp. | reverse complement strand
AATTTGAGAATTTCACAATTCATTCAACAGAAATTCCGTTTAACGGATGACCAAGTATTTAACAATATTCAAAAGTACGGAAATACAACCGCAGCATCTATTCCAATCGCTTTAACCGAAGCTTGGGAACAAGGTAAAATTAAATCGGGCGATTTAGTGGTTTTAGCTGCTTTTGGTTCAGGTTTTACTTGGGGAAGTGTGATTATTAGATGGTAGTTTCAATAAGAGAAAAGAAGCAAGAAGCAAGAGAAAAGATTATTATAAAAAAAGCGCTCTAAGATTTTTAGATCGCTTTTTTTGATTGTTATTGCAATAGTGTTTTTATAAAACTCATATTTTCTCCATTATTATGTGTTCTGCTTAGGAGTAAAAATTTTGTTTCTGGATTATAATGCATCAGTTGATTAACTGATTTGAAGCTGTAATCGCTATTTGAATTGTATCGGAAAAAGATGTTAGTTACATTAAAATTATTTGACGGGTCAATTTTATACAAGCCATAGTTATAATTACCGTTTTTATAATATAGACCAGTATTTACGTAGTAATTTCCATTTATTACTGATACTCCATATGAATTATAAAATCCTTGTTCTGTATCGTTATTCGTATTGATAACAATATTATGTTTCAAATTTCCAGTGAAATCAAATACTAATAATCTAGCGCCGCCAAAAACTAAAATTGGCTGATTGAAATTGGGATTGTTTGGAAATGAAGCGCTTGGTTTTGTTCCCTGTGGATATACAGCTTCAACAAAAATGTGAAATTCATTATTTTGTGTAAAAGCATATCTGAAATTTACTTCATTAATGTCTTTTATACTATTAAATCCTTCGATTGGGTTGTTTTTTAGTGTAACACCTTGATTAATATCGTAGAACATAATGTTACCAAAATCGCCTCTTCTAATTCCTTTTGTTTTGTGATTAAAGGCGATTAAATAGTCTTGATTGTTAATAGATACTGCAATAGGACGAAATAGTTTAGTGTTTTCTTCAACATTTTTTGTTGTTTCTCCTTCAGCTGTTACTATAGAAATATAATTTGTTCCTTTCCAACTTCTGGGCGATCGCAATAATATCAAGGCACCATTATCAGACATTATTCTTTCTGAAGTATAAAATTCATCTTGATATTTAATTGTTTTCTTAAATACAGTTTCTAATGTTTGGGCATTTAGGATTTTACATTCGCTAATTTCTGGTTGATCTTTTGCATTGTAATTTTGGTAAACAATTCCTAAATACTTACCATTTTCTGATTTTGAGACATAAAGGGAGCCCGATTTTAGGACCGATTGAAATGTGTAAGTTCCTAATATTTCTGAAGTAAATTTACCAGTTGTTTTGTCGAAAAGATATTGAAAAACTTCAGCTTGTTTTGTTTTGCCAGAGTAGGATTCAATGAAAATTACAACTCTATTTGCATCAACTTGGTGTATTCCTTTTACATTGTGCAGGGTATTTGGATTAATCGAATAGTTGTGTTTAAAAGTGTCAACTAATTGATTTTGTTGATCAAATTTCCGAATTATTATATCTAAAATACCTTTTTGAGTAACCGTAACTAGATAATGATTATAATTATCTTGTAGCACTATTTGAGGATTTTCTTCTTTGTTTACATCAAATGAAAAAGGAACTCCAAAAATTGGATTGTTTTGAGTAAATCCCCAATTTATTGTTCCGATTAGAAAAAAAATGACTAGTTTTATTTTCATAATTATTTAGTATTGTAAATTTGACTTTCTATTGCTTTAAGTGCATTTTTTCCGTCATAAGATAAATCTATGTAAATTAGATTTTCTTGCATAGCATTTAACCATTTTTCTGCCTCTTTTTTATTGTCTAATGCTAGATAAATTCTTATCAAATTAAAATAGACCATTTCTCCAATTTTAGCGTTTAGGTCTGCTTTTTTATCTTTAAAATCAACTTTTTCTATTGTGTTTTTCCAAATATCAATCCCTTTTTGCAAACCTGTAAGTGCTGCTTGATTCATCTCATCATTTTGTGGATTAAGTTTTTTTAGATTCGTAGCAACGTATATGCTAGCCTTTTCTAAATCGTCATATTTCCCTTTATTGTTTTTAACATTAGAAAGTAGCATTGTTCTGTTTATAGATTGCATTGCAAAATTATCATTCAATTCTGCATTAATGTGTGCAATGACATTGTTTAGAAAATTTTTTTCAGTCAATGCTTTATTGATATTGTTACTAGGTGAATTTGAAACCATTTTGAAGTCCTGAAAATAATTTGCGTTCATTTTTTCTACTCCATTTACCTTTGCTAAAACTTTTGTAGGTTGGTTTGCATAAGTTTGTCCGTTATTATCTTGAAATGTTATTTTTTGAATACTAACTGTAACGTCTAAATAATTTCCTGAACGATCAAATCCATCTACATTAATTTGAGTTGCTAAAACATCATTGTTAACAATTATAAAATCGTTTAGATTAGGTTCTCTATATACTGGTTTTTGTGGTTCATAATAAATTGGCTTTGATGGAGTAACAAGTTTTGGGTTTTTGCCTTGTTCTGTCATGGCCATACGTTCTAGTAATGATAGCTTTTTAAATTCTGCTGATTCTAACTCAAATTTTTCTTTAGCAGCAATTACTTCTTTATCGTGATCTTTTAGTTTTTGTTGAAATTCAGCTTTGCTATCTGATAGGGTTTTTTCAAAGTTTTTTAATTGATTTTCAAAATCAGCTTTGTGCTGAGCTATAACTTGTTCTGTAGTTACATCATAAGGTGAGGTAACTGTAACTTTTAATTTTCTGTTTGCTTCTTCAATAAATGTTTTAGGGTTTTTGGCTACTTTATAATTTACTGATTCTGTGCTAATGCTTTGTGCTTGTGTACTCAGTATGCTAGTTATAAATAGCATTGATAGAGCGAATTGTTTGGTTGTCATTTTATTAAAATTATTAATTTTTGTGCAAAATACTTTAATAAAATGGAATGTAGTGTTAAAATCTAAGATTTTTTTTTATTCATTTATGATATCTTTTTTTAAGTTTATAAAATTAATTGTAATACTAATGACTAAAAAAATCCCTAATTCCAATCGCAAAATAGGAATAGGGATTTGTGTTTTTATCTAAAATTTAGTTTACAATTTATAAAAATTTTTGTTTCGTTTAAAACATTCCACCTCCGCCTTGTGTTTCATTAGCATCTCTTTGTTTTCTTGCTAAGGCACGGTTTTTTCCACCACCAAAAATGTAATTGAATCCTATGTAAAAAGTTTGACTTTCCCAATAAAAAGCTCCTTGCTGTCTAAACGGAATATTACCATCAAAAGCAAATCGCATATTTTCAAAAACGTCGTTGTAACGAGCTGTGATGGTTCCTTTGCCTTTTAAAATGTTATAGGTTGCTCCGAAATCCATTTTATACATTTCTAACCTATCATATTGTAATCCTCTGTCTTTTCCTCTGTACATTCCAAATAATTGAAAACGTAAATCTTTAGTAACAGTAAATGTATTATTCATTCTTACATTAAATGTTACAACATCTACTTCTTTATTTTCTAATGCGTTTGTATTTGCATTTTGTACGGTTCCTTTTGCAGTTTTAAAATAGACATCTGAACTAGCGTTAACTGCCCACCATTTTGAAAATTTTAAATTTCCGGATGTCTCAATTCCAAAAGCATCATTGTTGTCAAAGTTATCATACGATAAAATGTTACGGTTTGGATTGTTAGGGTCATTAAATACTGTTCTCGAAATCTCATCCGAAATGCTTCTGTAGAAAACTCCACTTGTGATTGAACCAATTTTTGTGGTTCTAGTATAATTCACTTCAAACGAATTTGTAAATTGAGGTACTAAAGCTGGATTCCCTCTCGATTCCATCAATGGTGTAGTCCATTCTCTAATTGGGCTAATTTGCCCGATACTTGGTCGGTCAACACGTCTTGAATAATTGAAATTAAACGAGTTTTTATCGTTTGCTGTATACGTTAAAAATGCCGATGGGTAAGCCGTAAATAAATCATCTGAAATATTTTGAGCATCAGTAAAAATCGGATTGGTTTCGTTGACAGCAAAATTAGCATCTAAGTCAAAATACTCCAATCGCACTCCAAGTTGACCGCTCCATTTTCCAATTTGCTTGCCTAAATTAGCATAAGCCGAATAAATATTTCTACCAAATTCAAATGAATTATCAGCACTAGTAAAACTCGGGTTGATATCATTAAAACGGTTTCCCGAATTCTGAATTCTCGTTTCAACTCCCAATTCTAATTTCGTAGTTTCAGTTATTGGATTTACATAATCAGCATTAAACTGAAAATAATCCGTAGTTCCTTTAACAATATTTCTTCTTTCAAAACTTTCTGATGGGTTTAAAATAGTTTCATCATAAAGCGTGTTTTCATCATTTACCGTATGTGAGTAATTCAATTGAAGTTCTAAATTTTCATCTTTCTTTTCAAAATCACGTTTGAAAACCATATCATAGGTTTGGTTTTTGTTATTTCCATTACTTCCAAAAAGCTGAGTTGTATTTCGGTTTGTAATTGCATCATCATACACAACTGTTGTCAATCCTGTACCAGAACCATAAGTGAAACTTTGATTGGTATAAGCAGATAGTGTGTTTTTTTCGTTAATGTAATAATCCATTCCAAGTTTTAATAGATGTGAATTATTCTTATTTCTGAAATTAAAATCTTGACGATTTTCTCGATTCGTTCTTTCGCTATCTACATAACCATTGTTTGCGTTAATTCCGTGATTAAAGCCATAATTGGTGTAAAAATTGACTTTTCCTACACGATAATTCATGTTTAAAGCCGAGTTGGTTTTTGGCGTAATTCCGAAAGTAACTCCTGTGTTTAATGAACCATTAAAGCCGTCTTGCGAATTTTTATGCAAAATAATATTGATAATTCCGCTCATCCCTTCTGGATTGTATTTTGCCGAAGGATTTGTAATCAATTCAATTTGTTTAATTGAAGCCGAAGGAATTTGTTGTAACAATTGCTCCACAGAAACATTTGAAGGTTTTCCATCGATAAGTACACGAACATTGCTGTTTCCTCTCATGCTAATTTCTTTTGTTTGAGGGTCGATACTTACCGTTGGAATATTGTTCATAATTTCAGAAGCTGTAGTACCCGAAGCGATTAAATCTTTACCGACATTGATTACTTTTCTATCAATTTTTTGCACCATGTTGGAACGCTCTGCAACCACTTCAACATCTTTTAATTCGGATACATCTTCTAAAATAGCAATTGTTCCTAAGTTTTGATTAGCATCAGCAGTCAAATCAACATTTTTTACAACCGTTGTGTATCCAATAAATTGAATTTCGACAGTGTATTTTTGTATGGCTAATTTGTTGATGGCAAAATTTCCGTCTTCTGTGGTTACACCTCCTGTAACAATCTTTCCATTATCTTTAAGAATAATGTTTACGTACGGTAAAGGTTCGTTGGTTTTTTTGTCAATAACCTTTCCTTTGATAGTTCCCGAGTTTTGTGCAAAACCAAAAGTCAAAGCGCACAAAAAACAGGTGATAATTAGTTTGAATTTCATTGTTTGTTTTAATTAAAATGATTGATGATTGTGGTTACTAGACTTCAACAATTGTTAATTGTTACAGCTTTTTTTTGTTTTTTATTTTTTTTAACATTTCTAGTTAAATTCTAAAATTTAATTTCATCATTCTATCGTCAAAATTCTTACCTTTGCACGTTCAAAAAAATAAGGTAAAATGACATTACATCACACATTAACAACACACATCCAAAAAGCGGTTCTTGAATTGTTCAATATTTCTATTGAAAAAGTTGAATTTCAAGCAACTAGGAAAGAGTTCGAAGGTGATATTACTATGGTAGTTTTTCCTTTGGTAAAAGCATTAAAAGGTAATCCAGTTGAAATCGGAAATCAGATAGGAAATTACTTAGTAACGAACGTAAATGAAGTTGCTAAGTTCAATGTAGTAGGCGGATTTTTAAATATCGTGATTTCAGATGCTTTTTATGTGGAATTTTTCAATACCATTAAAAACAACGAAACCTTTGGTTTTGTGGCTCCAAAAGAAGGTGAGAAGGCGGTAATGGTAGAATATTCTTCACCAAATACCAATAAACCTTTGCATTTAGGTCACATTCGTAATAACTTATTAGGTTATTCGGTTGCTGAAATCTTAAAAGCTTCTGGAAAAAAAGTATACAAAACGCAAATCATCAACGATAGAGGAATTCACATCTGTAAATCAATGTTGGCTTGGCAGAAATTCGGCAACGGACAAACGCCAGAATCAACAGGATTGAAAGGTGATAAATTGGTTGGAAATTTCTATGTGGAATTCGACAAGCAATACAAAAAAGAAATTTCAGAATTAATTGCTCAAGGTAAAACCGAAGACGAAGCAAAAAAACTAGCGCCATCTATTTTAGAAGCACAACAAATGCTTTTAGATTGGGAAAATGGAAAACAAGAAGTTATCGAACTTTGGAAAACCATGAACCAATGGGTGTATGATGGATTTGCTCAAACCTATAAAAATCTTGGCGTTGATTTTGATAGCTATTATTATGAATCCAACACCTATTTACTTGGAAAAGAAGTAGTGCAATTTGGTTTAGAAAAAGGCATTTTCGAAAAAGATCCAGATGG
>JAHRWO010000210.1 GCA_019105125.1 Flavobacterium sp. | reverse complement strand
GTATCGGGTTTACCCAAAATTTTAGTAACATCTTGCTCTTTCATTCCGAAAAGCAAATTGTCAATTCCGTATTTTAATTTAATTTCCATGCTTATTTATGCTAAAAAATCCCGACTTTCATCGGGATTTAAAAATTATGCTATTTTGAAACGTTTTCTATCGTTTTCATTCAAATAAATTTTACGTAAACGTAACGATTTTGGTGTTACTTCAACATATTCATCTTTTTGAATGTACTCTAAAGCTTCTTCTAATGAGAATTTGATTGCAGGAATAATTCTTGCTTTATCATCATTTCCAGAAGAACGTACGTTTGTTAATTTTTTAGTTTTAGTTACATTCACCACCATATCATCTCCACGTGAATTTTCACCAATTACCTGACCTTCGTAGATATCTTCATTAGGGTCAACGAAGAATTTACCTCTATCTTGTAATTTATCAATAGAATAAGGAATTGCTTTTCCGTTTTCCATAGAAATTAATGAACCACCTAAACGACCAGGAATTTCACCTTTGAATGGTTGGTAATCAATAAAACGGTGCGACATAATAGCTTCACCAGCTGTAGCCGTTAATAATTGATTTCTTAATCCGATAATTCCACGAGATGGAATGTTGAATTTGATAATCATACGCTCTCCTTTAGGCTCCATAGATAACATTTCACCTTTACGAATAGTTACAAATTCTACAGCTCTACCTGAAAGATTTTCTGGTAAATCAACTGTTAATTCTTCAATTGGCTCACATTTTACGCCATCAATTTCTTTGATGATTACCTGTGGTTGTCCAATTTGTAACTCATATCCTTCTCTTCTCATTGTTTCAATTAAAACTGATAAGTGAAGTACACCACGACCAAATACTAAGAATTTATCAGCAGAATCAGTTTCGTTAACTCTTAATGCTAAGTTTTTCTCTAACTCTTTGTTCAAACGATCTTTAATGTGACGAGAAGTTACAAATTTTCCTTCTTTACCAAAGAAAGGAGAATCATTAATAGTAAATAACATACTCATTGTTGGCTCATCAATAGCAATAGTTTCCAATGCTTCTGGATTTTCGAAATCAGCAACAGTATCACCAATTTCAAAACCTTCTAAACCAACTAATGCACAAATATCACCAGCAACAACTTCTTCTACTTTTTTACGCCCTAAACCTTCAAAAGTATGTAATTCTTTAATTTTTGATTTACTTATTTTTCCATCTCTTTTTACTAAAGAAACGTTCATTCCTTCACGTAAAACACCTCTTTGTAAACGGCCAATCGCGATACGACCTGTAAATGAAGAGAAATCTAAAGATGTAATTAACATTTGAGGCGTTCCTTCAGAAACTTTAGGAGCTGGAACATGTTCCAAAACCATATCTAATAACGGCTCAATGTTTTCAGTTTGATTTTTCCAATCGTCAGACATCCAGTTGTTTTTAGCCGAACCGTAAACTGTTGGGAAATCTAACTGCTCTTCTGTAGCACCTAATTCAAACATTAAGTCGAAAACTTTTTCATGCACTTCTTCTGGAGTACAGTTTTCTTTATCTACTTTATTAATAACCACACAAGGTTTTAAACCTAAATCAATCGCTTTTTGTAATACGAAACGCGTCTGAGGCATTGGGCCTTCAAAAGCATCTACTAAAAGACAAACACCATCTGCCATATTAAGTACACGCTCTACTTCACCACCAAAATCGGCGTGACCTGGAGTATCGATAATGTTGATTTTTGTTCCTTTGTAAGTTACAGAAACGTTTTTAGAAGTAATTGTAATACCTCTTTCACGCTCTAAGTCATTATTATCTAAGATTAAATCTCCTGTGTTTTCGTTTTCACGAAACAACTGACAGTGGTACATAATTTTATCAACCAAAGTAGTTTTACCGTGGTCAACGTGGGCAATAATTGCGATGTTTCTAATAGAAGTCATTTATTAAATTTTTGAAGGTGCAAAGGTAATGTTTATTTTGATAAAAACACTATAGTAATCAATACTTTAGTAGAAATAACATAATAATAACGTATAAAAAAAGCCCTCATAATGAGAGCTTTAGTATATTTTACCAACAGTAGATTACAAAGAAGCTACGTGTTTAGTTAATTTAGATTTTAAGTTAGAAGCTTTATTATCATGGATAATATTTTTCTTAGCTAATTTATCAATCATAGAAATTACAGTTGATAATTTTGCAGAAGCCTCAGCTTTGTCAGTAGCTAAACGAATAGCTTTGATAGCATTACGAGTAGTTTTGTGTTGGTATCTATTTAACACTCTTTTTTTCTCGTTACTTCTAATTCTTTTTAAAGCAGATTTATGATTTGCCATTTTGTTCTTTTTTTAATTGTAATAATTGTTATAAACTACTAGTTAAAAAAGAAAAACCTCCCACATTCGTCTAGGCGAACACTTTGGTTTTAACTAATAAAATAATAACCGAGACACCAATTATTATTTTATAAAACTTATTTACAACTAATTTTGTAGCCCGTAGGGGAATCGAACCCCTCTTACCAGGATGAAAACCTGGCGTCCTAACCGATAGACGAACGGGCCATTAACCTATTCTATTTTCAATATTGTAGCCCGTAGGGGAATCGAACCCCTCTTACCAGGATGAAAACCTGGCGTCCTAACCGATAGACGAACGGGCCATCTCATACTCTGTAGTCTAAAAGACCTCATTTCTGTAATGCGAGTGCAAAGATAAACACATTTTTTATTCCTGCAATAGCATCAATATTTTTTTTTCGCTTTTTTTACTATTTTTTTAGTAAGCCTTTGCAAATAAGACTCTTCCAGTTGAAGGCTTTCCTGTTAAAACACAAGTTCCCACTTCTTCTACTCTATCTAAAGCAATACAACGGATGGTTGCTTTTGTTAATTCTTTGATTTTTTCTTCCGTTTCTGCTGTTCCGTCCCAATGTGCTGCTAAGAAACCACCTTTTGTTTCTAAAACGTCTTTAAACTCTTCAAAAGAATTTACTTCCGTAATATGAGTATCTCTGTAATCCAATGCTTTAGCAAATAAATCATTTTGAATCGTTGCTAATAAATTCTGAATATAAGCCGCTACTCCATCTTTAGCAACTACCTCTTTTGATAAATTATCTCTACGAGCAATTTCGTAAGTTCCGTTCTCTAAATCGTTTGGTCCAACCGCAATACGAACTGGAACCCCTTTTAACTCCCATTCCGCAAATTTGAATCCTGGCTTTTGTGTATCTCTGTTATCATATTTAACTGAAATTCCTAATTTTCTCAATTCAGCAACCAAACCATTTACTTGCTCTGAAATTGCATCAAACTGTTCGTCTGTTTTATAAATAGGAACAATTACTACTTGAATTGGCGCTAAATTTGGAGGTAAAACCAACCCTTTATCATCGGAATGCGTCATTACTAAAGCACCCATCAAACGCGTTGAAACTCCCCAAGAAGTTCCCCAAACATGCTCTTGCTTTCCTTCTTTATTCGCAAATTTCACATCAAAAGCTTTTGCAAAATTTTGACCTAAAAAGTGCGAAGTTCCCGCCTGCAAAGCTTTTCCATCTTGCATTAAAGCTTCGATACAATACGTTTCATCAGCTCCAGCAAAACGTTCTGTTTCTGTTTTTAAGCCTTTAATAACAGGAATTGCCATAAAGTTTTGAACGAAATCCGCATACACATTCATCATTTTTTCTGATTCTTCAATCGCTTCTTGACGTGTTGCGTGAGCTGTATGTCCTTCTTGCCATAAAAACTCAGCCGTTCTTAAAAACAAACGCGTTCTCATTTCCCAACGAACCACATTGGCCCATTGATTAATTAGCAAAGGTAAATCACGGTAAGACTGCACCCAACCTTTATAAGTTGACCATATAATAGCTTCAGAAGTTGGACGAACGATTAATTCTTCCTCTAATTTGGCATTTGGATCAACCATTAATTTTCCCGGTCTTTCTTCATCATTTTTTAAACGATAATGCGTCACAATGGCACATTCCTTAGCAAAGCCTTCAGCATTTTTTTCTTCCGCCTCAAACATACTTTTTGGAACAAACAACGGAAAATAAGCATTACTGTGTCCCGTTTCTTTAAACATTCTATCTAATTCAGCTTGCATTTTTTCCCAAATTGCATACCCATATGGCTTAATCACCATACAGCCTCTAACTCCTGAATTTTCTGC
>JAHRWO010000200.1 GCA_019105125.1 Flavobacterium sp. | reverse complement strand
ATGGCAGTTTTTATGCTTTCTGAAAGGCGTTTATCAGTATCTTCTTCTAAATCAATTGCCATTCTATCAATTACGATTTCGATGTCATGCGTTTTGTAGCGATCGACTTTCATGCCGAATTCTAAATCACGAATTTCGCCATTAACACGTACTTTTAAGAAACCTTGTTTCGCAATTTGCTCAAATAATTCGCGATAATGTCCTTTACGAGAACGCACAACTGGCGCTAAAATATTGATGCGTTTACCATTAAAATCCTCTAAAATCAATTGCTTGATTTGCTCATCAGAATACGAAACCATTTTTTCACCCGTATTATAACTGTAAGCATCGGCTCCACGTGCATACAACAAACGCAAAAAGTCATAAATTTCAGTAATCGTACCCACAGTAGAACGAGGTGACTTACTTGTGGTTTTTTGCTCAATAGCAATCACAGGAGAAAGTCCGTCGATTTTATCTACATCAGGACGTTCTAATCCGCCAAGAAATTGTCGAGCGTAAGCAGAGAATGTTTCTATATATCTTCGTTGTCCTTCCGCATAAATCGTATCAAAAGCCAATGACGATTTTCCTGATCCCGATAAACCTGTAATAACCACAAGTTTTTCGCGCGGGATGGTAACATCTATATTCTTAAGATTATGAGCTCTTGCTCCAATAATTTCGATAGTTTCTTCTGTGTGTTGCATGTTTTTTGGCAAAACGCAAAGATACTATTTTGAATGTAGAATAACTAATGTGTTTAAATTTAAAATTGATTTACAAAGCGGGCTCATAATCCATAATTGCTTCTCGTAACCAATTAGGAATTTCAATAGATTTGCCTAGTGTTGTATCAATTAAAACCTGAACACTTTTGCCTTTTGCATGAATAACTTCGTTATTTTCTTTATCAAAACTGGTAATTAGATATTCAATTTCAAAACTCTTGGCACCTAACGAAGCAGTTCTAATTTTGATACTTGGATTATTTGCCAACAATTTTAATTCTTTAAAATAATCGCATTCAATGTGCGCAATTACAAACATGTGTTTTGTCCAATCCCATTTTGGGCAAGCCGTTGGCATATAATAACCGCGTCCGATTTGAAAATATTCAAAATAGTAGACATTATTTACGTGATTTAATGGATCTAAATCATTCCAGCGAATGCTTAAAGGTAATGAAAATTTGAAATCCTGAAGATGTATTGTAGACATATGTAAATGTTAAATTATTCGATAATCATTGATTTTAAACGCATTCTGTATTTTTCAAGAATAAGTTGTTTGTATATAAATCCAAGGAAGATGCCATCTTTTAAAACCGGTAACACTTTACAACCTGATGTGTCAAACTTTTCCATGATGGTTTCTAAAGTTTCATCATAGAAAATAATTTCTTTTGGAGGTTGCATGACTTCGTTTGTCGAAGTGTATTTTACTTTGAATTGTGAGAAAACTATTGGTCGGATTTCATCTAACAATACCAAGCCTAAAAGCGTATTTTTTTCATCCAAGACAGGAAAAATATCAGCATCAGATTGTTGGATTTTCTCAACTAATTCGTCTAAAGTATAACTAACCGAAATGGGTTTGAAATCAGTTTGAATTAATTTCGCAACATCAATAGAATTCAAAATATTTGCATCGCGATTATCCGTAAAAACTTCGCCTTTATCTGCTAAATTTTTAATATCAAAAGAATAGGGTTCAAAGCGTTTTGAAATTGCAAAACTTACCGAAGAAACAATCATTAACGGAACCATCAAGTTGTAACCTCCCGTAATTTCGGCAATAAGGAAAATTGCAGTTAATGGTGCGTGAAATAATCCACTTAAAATTCCGGCCATTCCTACAAGAGTAAAGTTTCCAATTGGCAACTTAGCAAAACCAATTATATTGAAAAAATAAGCCACACAAAATCCTAAATACGAACCTACAAAAAGTGAAGGTGCAAAATTCCCTCCATTTCCACCAGCTCCTAATGTTAAACTTGTGGCATAAACTTTTATCAACATGGTAGCTCCAACAAACAACAAAAGAATCCATTTCGAATCTTCAAAGCGCTCGAAAATAGTATTTTGAACTAATCGTTCAGGATTACTATCTGCCAAAAGTTTGATACTTTCATATCCTTCACCAAATAAAGACGGAAACAAGAAAATCAGTACACCTAAAATTCCTGCTCCAAACAAAGCTTTATTGATGATATTGAATTTTAATCCGCTGAAATAATGTTCAATTTTTCTAAAAGTTCGGGCGTAATTTATCGAAACTAAACCACTTAAAACTCCTAATAAAATATAATATGGTAAATTATAATAATCGAAAAATTGTACTTTTTTAAACGAAAATAAAATATCTTCATTTAACATTATGGTAGAAACTAAAGCACCTGTAGCGGCACTTATCATAATCGGAATGAACGCAGTTATACTAATTTCAGCTAAGATTACTTCTATGGCAAACAAAACCCCTGCAATAGGAGCGTTGAAGGCAGCTCCAATTCCGGCAGCGACACCACAAGCTAGCAAAAGCGTCCTATCTTTATAGCTTAGACGATAATTTTGCGCATAATTACTGCCAAATGCAGCACCAGTAACTGTAATAGGTGATTCTAATCCTGCACTTCCTCCCATACCAACTGTAAACGAACTCGTTATAATCTGAGCATACATTTGTTTTCTAGACATAATACCGCGCTTTTTGGCAACGGCATACATAATTTGAGAAGTTCCCTTTTCAATGGAACCATCCAAAACTTTTTTTACAATAATTACAGTTATTATAATTCCAATGATAGGTAATGTGCTATTACTATAGGGAAGATGAAAAATATCATCTAACTTTTGGGAAGATTTAAAAACCCAATGTGCAAAAGTTTTAAGAATAATAACCGCTAATGCAGAAGAAATTCCAACTAAAACACATGACAAATAAATAAACTGACGGGGTGTTAATAACGATTTCAAAAGAAAAACAAATCGTTCTAAACGTCGGAAGGTTTTATGTAAAAACGTTTTTAAGGAAAAGGATTTCTTTCTTGGCATTGTTTTGATTTTATATGCGAAATTAAGTTTTATAAATCGAAATCAAAATTTATAGTTGATTCAATTCCTTTAATTTTTGTTGACATGAAAGTTTTAATTCCTCAAAAAACTGAAAAAATTCGGCTTCAAATTCAGAATAAAATGCTTTAATTTCTATAACCGCTTCCTGCATATGCACTCTGTTTTTAGTCCTATGATCCATTTGAAAAAGAATCATTTCTAAACCTTCTAAAGATGCATAACTTACTAACCAATTTCTGCCAATCATGTAAGGCAACATTCCTTTTGTTCTTTCGGTTAGAATTTCGTAGTTATCTTGCATTAATTGATAAAAATCAGCGGCATAATCTTCTAGCTTTTCATTAGAATATTTACTCCAATTTTTCGCTAAAAAATGATCATATGCTATGTCCATAATCACCCCTGAATAATGTCCGTATTTTTCATGCAAACGATGTTTACTTCTCCTATAAATAGAATGTGCGTCAGTAAAACTATCGATATGACGATGTAACAAAACCCCTTTCTGAATCTCAGGCGAATAATCTAAATACCTGGAACCACGAATACTATCCGCCATGAAATTGCCAATTTTAACAAAATCATTATCACCAGATAAATAAATATGTGCGAGAAAATTCATATTGGAAAAGGTTAAAAGTTTATGTGTTTATAGGTTTAAAAGGATTACTGATTTTGTTTACACATAACTATCAAGAGTAAATATATAAAAATCTTTCTAATTTTTGACGAATTCCAATTTCTAACTTTTTATATTTGTGACACAATTCGGTTTACTATTAAACTTTTAAACCTATAAACTTTTAAACTAAAAAAATGACTTTAATAAAATCGATATCAGGAATTCGTGGAACTATTGGTGGAAAAGTGGGTGATAATTTAACTCCAGTTGATGCCGTAAAATTTGCTTCTGCTTACGGAACTTTTCTAAAACAAAACATTGCAAAAGATAAACTAAAAGTAGTAATTGGTCGAGATGCGAGAATTTCAGGACCGATGATTCATAATTTAGTTGTAAATACATTAGTTGGATTAGGAATTGATGTTATCGATTTAGGCTTATCCACTACTCCAACGGTTG
>JAHRWO010000170.1 GCA_019105125.1 Flavobacterium sp. | reverse complement strand
ATTCCTGTATGTTTTTCAATTCTGGAAAGCATTTCTGCCAAGTATTTTTCCCGATTTGTTTCATCGTCTTGAATGCCAATTGCCAAAGGCATCAACAAAAACAGATTTTCTTTTCCTTTTGGGGCAATACTCTTATCTGTTTTAGAAGGACAACAAGCATAGAACAGTGGTTTTTCTGGCCATTTTTTTTCTCCATAAATACAATCAATATGCTCGTCTAAATCGTTTTCAAAAAATAGTGTGTGGTGTTTGAGGTTCGGAATAGTTTGATTTATACCTAAATAAAATATCAAACTTGACGGTGCAAAAGTTCTACTTTGCCAATATTCTTCGGTGTAATTCCTTAATCGTTCCTCTAAAAGTGTTTCGGTGTGATGATAATCTGAAGAAGCGATTACGGTGTCAAATGTTATGTTTTCTCCATTTATTTGCAAAGAAGTTATTTTGTTATGGCTCGTATTGATTTTCTCAACCGTTTTATTAAAATGAAAAATTGCTCCTTGTTTTTCTGCAACCTGCTGCATTGCCAATACCAATTGGTAAAATCCGCCTATCGGATAATGCGTGCCTAAAACGTAGCCGCCATAATTCATCAAACTGTACAATGCTGGAATGTTTTTTGGCGATGCTCCTAGAAAAATAACAGGAAATTCCATCAGCATTCGTAACTTCTCATCTTTAAAGTAGCTGCCAACATAGCTTCTGAAGTTTGTGAGCAAATTTAATTTCAAGGCACTTTTCGCAATTTTGGGAGATACAAATTCTAACCAACTGTGGCTAGGTTTTGTAACGAAGTCTTTCATGCCTACCTCGTATTTGTACTTTGCCGACTGCATAAATTTTTCTAATTGAACGCCTGCACCTTTTTCTATCGTTTCAAACAGTTTTTTTAAGTCTTCGAAATTTTCAGGAATATTCATTTTCTCATCAGAAAAAATCATTTCAAACTGAGGATTTAAGGAAATTAAATCAAAAAAATCAGAAGTTTTATAGCCGAAATCAATAAAAAAATCCTCCATAATATCAGGCATCCAATACCAACTTGGTCCCATGTCAAAAACAAAACCTTGCTCTGTGGTAAATTGTCTGGCTCTACCGCCCGGCTGATCGTGTTTTTCAAAAACATGAACTTCATGACCAGTTTTTGCCGCATAAGCAGCAGCCGACAATCCGGAAAATCCCGAACCTATTATGGCAATCTTGTTTTTCATCTTTTGATATTTTTAAGTGCTTCTCTTAGTAAATCCTCCGTATCAATATTTCTATCATAAATCGGTTGATGAAAATCATCGAGCTTATTGAGTAAGCGTATCAATTCCATTTTCTCCTTTTGTGATAAATTTCCGGTAACGATGGAAGTAGCTTGTCGTATTTTATCCATTTGATTCCCCAAGGCTTGAAGACCTGTTTCAGAAATTGAAATCACTTTACTTCGTTTATCCGTTTTAGAATTCCGCTGTTCAATCCAACCTTGATTGATTAAACGATTGATAATCTGCATTCCAACCGGCTTTTCGTGTACGTTTTTTTTTATCAAATCCATTTTTGACATTTCGCCAAATGCTTTGAGATTTATTAGATAAATAAAATCTTCTTGCGTAGAAAAATCCGACCCAACAATTGCCGATTTGGAATAGCTTTTCGCATATCGATTCATGTGAACAATCAATGTATTAATAACACTTTCGGCACTTCTTCCGTTTTCTTTCCCTTCCCAATTCGGCTCATTAACGATAGTGTTATTGTTTGTCGAAATCCAATTTTTAAACCCTTCAACAGTTGTTTCAAAATGGTTGTTATTGTTGGTTTCAATCTCAAATTCCTGAACTAAATCGAGTATGTTTTTAATTAAACCATAATTCATTTTAACTTATTTTAGAATACAAATATACTATATATTTTTAAATAAAGTGCAGAAATAGACTTTTACTTGAAATATTAGTTTACTTTTGCACTAATTAATTAATTGGTTGGTTAAATGAAGAAAATATTTTTAGGTTTGGTTTTCCTTTTGACTGGAAACGGCATTTTTGCCCAAACAACGGGTACTATCAACGGTGTAGTAAAAGACAAAAACACACAAGAAGTTTTAATTGGAGTTGTGCTTAAATTTGTCGGAAAAGACACAGTAAATACACTATCCGATGAAAACGGAAACTTTTCGGTTCAACTTCCTGTTGGAAAATATAATTTAGAAACTTCGCATATTGGTTACACACCTTTCACGCTTTACAACATTAATTTGACCTCTGGAAATGCTCAAATTTTACAGATAGAATTGGACGAGAAAAGTCAGGAATTACAGGAAGTGGTCATCAATGCTGGAAAATCGGTTAGGGCTTCGGATATGATTACACCTTTGGCTACTCAAAAATTAACAGCCGAAGAAATAAAATCCAACCCTGGTGGAAATTTTGATGTTTCAAAAGTTATTCAAGTATTGCCCGGAGTTGCAGGAGGAACAACACCTAACCGTAACGATATTATTGTGCGTGGTGCCGGCCCGAGTGAGAATGTCTATTATTTGGACGGTATCGAAATCCCTGTTTTAAACCATTTTCAAACACAAGGTGCAAGTGGCGGAGCAACCGGAATTTTGAATGTTTCTTTTATTCAAGATGTACAACTCACTTCATCGGCTTTTAACGCAAAGTATGATAATGCTTTGGCTTCTACGATTGTTATTAAACAACGAAACGGCAATCCTGACAAATTGAGTGGAAACTTCCGCTTATCGGGAACAGAATTTGCCGCTATGTTAGAAGGTCCATTGGGAAAGAAAACCACATTTATGGCTTCGGCAAGGCGTTCATATCTGCAATTTTTATTCAAATTATTAGATTTACCCATTCGCCCTGACTACTATGATTTTCAATACAAAGTAAACCACAAAATCAATAACAAAACTGAATTGACTTTTATAGGAATTGGAGCGATTGACAATTTTAAATTAGCCGTTCCGAAAAAGAGCGATGCCAATACGGAATACATCAATCGGGCAAATCCTTTAATCAATCAATGGA
>JAHRWO010000097.1 GCA_019105125.1 Flavobacterium sp. | reverse complement strand
AAAAACTTAATCGATTCTGGTGATTCGAGCATTAGCGATATGTTCAAGAAAGTAAACGAAATTCGTGAACGTTGGAAAAATGCAGGTGCGATTCCGAGAGATAAATACAACATCTTGTGGAACAACTACCATTTTCACATGGAGCGTTTTTACGACATCATGCACTTAGACAAAGAAGCGCGTGATTTAGATTTGAAACACAATTTAGAGCAAAAACAATTAATCATTGCTAAAGCTAAAGAATTGTTAAACGAAGCTGACGTAATGAAAGCGTTTCGTGAATTGCAATTGTTACACCGCGTTTGGAAAGAAGAAATTGGTCCGGTTGATCGCGAACATAGAGAAGCGATTTGGAACGAATTCAGCGAAATCACCAAACAAATGCACGACAAACGTGAAGCTTTATACGCAGAAGCGAGAGGAAAAGAAACCGAAAACTTAGCGATTAAAAACGAAATCATTTCACAAATCATCGCTTTAGGAAACGAGAAAATCGATTCGCACAGTGGATGGCAAGCGCAAATTCAGAAAATGGAAGCGTTGCGTGAAGCGTTCTTTAAAGCAGGAAAAGTGCCAGTGGAAGTAACAGAGGAAACTTGGGCCAACTTTAAAAATGCGGTTCGAGCTTTTAATGCGAATAAAAATGTTTTCTATAAAGATATAAAGCACGAGCAACACGAGAACTTAAATAAAAAGTTAGCCTTAGTAGAAAAAGCTAAATCGTTACAAGATAGTACCGATTTCGCTGCTACTACTCCAATTATGAAGAAAATTCAGGACGATTGGAAGAAAATTGGACACGTGCCTCGTAAATATTCCGACAGTGTTTGGAAAGACTTTAAAGATGCTTGTAATGCGTATTTTGACCGAATGCATGAAGCAAGAAATGCCGAAACTAGTGAAGAAGTAGAAGCATTTGAAAAGAAAAAGGCATTTTTAGAAGAGTTAAAATCATTCACTTTATCTGGCGAACACAAAGCCGATTTAGATGCGATAAAAGCTCATATTGCGACTTGGAAAACTTTTGGAAAAGTGCCTTTTAACAGAAGACACATCGAAGGAAAATTCAATAAGATCTTAGATGCCTTGTTTGAAAAACTAAGTATGTCTAAAAAAGATACTGAAATGATGCGTTTCAACAATCGCTTAGAGCAATTATCGGAAGGCGACGACCGCAGAGCTTTAGAACAAGAGCAATTCTTCATCAGAAAGAAAATCGACGAAGTACAAAGCGAAATTTTCCAGTTAGAAAACAACATTCAGTTTATTAGCAGTAGTTCGAAAGGTGAAAATCCTTTTATAAAAGAAGTTCAAAAAAACATTGAACGCCACAAAGACGACCTGAAATTGTGGAAAGAAAAGCTACAGCAAATTAAAAATATGTAAGATTGAATCCCGAGTGAAAGCTCGGGATTTTTCAAAAAAAATTCTATGAAAAACATCTTTATCCTTTTTATCTTTTTAGTTTCTAACTATTCTTTAAGTCAAATCAATCAAAAAGATTCTACTTTTCAAGCCATTGGATATTGGGATTTGAACGAAGAACAACAATACAAAATCACACATTCCAAATACAAAGTAACTGGGAATGATTCTATTTTAAAAAGTAAAGTAGACTATACACTGAATATTAAAATTACTGACTCAACAGCTAACTCTTACACAATTGAATGGCAGTATTCTGATTTTAAAACCAATGTTAAACATCCACTACTTTCAAAAATCATCTCTGTAAATGAAAATAGAAAAATTATTTTCAAAACAGATGAAATGGGAGGTTTTAAAGAAATTTTAAATTTAGAAGAGTTAACTAGAGATTATCAAAAAACACTTGATATACTTAAAAAAGAAATTTCAAAGTCCGATAATGAGTTAGTTGAATTAACAAAAAAAATTGAAACCTTATACACAGGAAAATTAGCTGTAAATAGTACAACTACAAAGGACATTAATCAATTTTATAATTTTCATGGTGGGGCATATAAATTAAATGAGGTTTTAGAGGGTGATTTAAAAGTCGATAATCTTTTGGGTGGCGAACCATTTGACGCAAAAGTTTATGTTGAATTAACCGAAATATCTGAAGATAACGATTTTGTTGTCCTTTTGCTCGAACAATATGTAGATCAAGAACAACTTGCGAAGGAAGCAATACGTTTTGGAGAAAAAATAATTGACAAAAAAATAAGCGCCAAGGACAAAAAAGATATTGAAAAACTTGAGCATAGCATCATTTTAACAAGTTCTATTCACAATACGGGTTGGCCTTTGTATTCAATGCAAGTTACAAATGTAAGTTTAGATGGAAATAGTAGCGTTGAAATTAGAGAAATTGAAATTATTTTAGAAGAAAATTAAAAAAGTAAATGAATTTATTTTTCTAGCATGACAATTATTTTCATTAAACACTAATATATCGCCCCTACAGGACTTTCTAATCGTTGTTGCGATTATTTTTTCACCAATATCTTGTTCCTACGGAACTAAAAAAGTGAATAAAACTGTTTGAAAATGCCTTTAGACATGAAATATGGGTAA
Source organism: Flavobacterium sp. (assembly GCA_019105125.1). Lineage (GTDB taxonomy): Bacteria > Bacteroidota > Bacteroidia > Flavobacteriales > Flavobacteriaceae > Flavobacterium. The sequence goes on along the minus strand of JAHRWO010000097.1, from coordinate 593 downwards.
CTTAATGTAGTAGAGTTGATAAAAATCCCGTAGGGATGACATAAAAGAGATGCTTAACAGCATGACAAACTGTGTGTGATATGCGTTATGTGATGCTTCGTTACCTCAGCATGACAAACTGGGTGGTAAAACTTTGCGTGCTTTGCGAAAAAACTTAGCACCTTTGCGTTTAAAAAAGAGATACTGTAACAAGTTCAGCATGACAAACTAAACGTTAAAACTGAATACTGCAACTGACCACTGAACACTACAACTTCTTCGCTTCTTCCCAAAAAACATCCATTTCAGCTAGCGTCATATCGACTAAAGATTTGCCTAATTCGGTGGCTTTGCTTTCTAAATATTGAAAACGCTTGATGAATTTTTTATTCGTGCGTTCTAAAGCGTCTTCTGGGTTTACTTTTAAGAATCTAGCGTAGTTGATCATGGAGAACAAAACATCGCCAAATTCGGCTTCTATTTTATCTTGATTGCCAGCTTGTACCTCAACTTGGAGTTCGTTTAGTTCTTCTTGCACTTTGTCCCAAACTTGGTGTGGTTCTTCCCAATCAAATCAAACACCTTTTACCTTATCTTGAATGCGACTTGCTTTT
>JAHRWO010000073.1 GCA_019105125.1 Flavobacterium sp. | reverse complement strand
ACTGGCTTTCATCCGAAAAACAAACACCACGGCAAATACGATTTCAAAACTTTAATTGCGGCTAATCCTGATTTAGCGCCATTTGTTGCGGTAAATGAATTTGGTACCGAAACGATTGATTTTGCGAATCCAGATGCAGTGAAAATGTTGAACAAAGCGTTGTTGTTGCATTTTTATGGTTTGAAAAATTGGGATATTCCAAAAGGTTTTCTTTGTCCGCCTATTCCAGGACGAGCAGAATACATTCATCAAGTTGCCGATATTTTAGAAGATACGTACGGAACGATTCAAACGAAGCATAAAATTCGCATTTTAGATGTCGGAATTGGAGCGAATTGCATTTATCCGATAATTGGTGTATCAGAATACGATTGGCGTTTTGTGGGTAGCGAAATTGACAAACAAGCTTACGAAGCGGCTCAGGAAAATATCAATTCGAATCAGAAATTGAAAGAAAACGTTACGTTGCGATTGCAAACTTCAAAGCGTAACATTTTCAAGAATATCATTCTTCCAGAAGATCAATTTGATATGACGATTTGTAATCCGCCATTTCACAGTTCTAAAGAAGAAGCGAATAAAGGTACGATTCGAAAAAACAAGAATCTAGGTATTGAAGATTCGAAGAAACCAACGTTAAACTTTGGTGGCGTAAATAACGAGTTATGGTGCGAAGGTGGTGAATTGACGTTCATCAGTAATATGATATATGAAAGTGTGCATTTTAAATCGCAATGCAAATGGTTTTCGTCTTTAGTTTCTAAAAAAGATAATTTGAAACCGTTGCTTTCGCATCTTAAAAAAGTAAAAGCTACGTACCAAATTACAGAAATGAAACACGGGAATAAAGTGAGTAGAATTTTGTTTTGGATGTTTAAATAGTCGGTAAACTATTATTATCTCCAGTAAATATGAAAACCTAAGAAGAGTAAAAAAACATAAAGTGAAATGAGTATTAATTCTATTCTATACTTACTTATAAATCTCCACATGTTTTGAAATCAAATTTACTTTTAAACGGTATTAATATTGTTAGTTTTAAATAAAGACGAAACTAAAACTAAATCCAGGTTTTTATATAAACCATGTAATATACTCGTGCATTATTTAAATTTCTTGTAAAAGTATTTTTATCTATTTAAGAAAAAAAAACAATGGGATGAAATACAATAATTTGTTTGTGAAATACTAAAAATTTAAACTATAACTTCTTGATAGTGGTATTTCTATTGTGTCTAAGAATACTGAAGTCGAAGTTTTCATGGTTACTTTTTCTTTGTTTACGATGTAAGAACGGTGGGATTTACAAAACAAAGGAGAATTTAATTCGTTTAAAAAAGTGTCTAAGGATTGGCGTATTACATACTTTTTTGTTGTGGTATGAATTTCAATATAGTTACCATCACTTTTAACAAATAAAAGATCGTAATAAAAAATCTTGATTTCTTTGTAACTATCTTTTACAACAATAGATTCGTTTTTTAAATTTTTAATAGCCAGTTTAATGGAAGCCAACACTTCAATTTTTCGTATGGGTTTTGTAAGATAATTTACAGGAGATGTTTCAATAGCTTTTAGCATCGTACCTTCATCATTTTGAGCTGTAATATAAATTACACTTACCTTTGGATTTCTTTTTTTAGCCAGCTCAATACCTCCATCTTTTACTCCGATGTTGATGTCTAACAAAAGAATTTCGGGCTCGTTTTTTTCTATATAGTGAACTGCAGATTGTAAATCATACACTACTCCAACCGACTCATAGCCTTCTTTATTGAGCATTTCACGAATGAACTCAGCAATCAAAACCTCGTCTTCGACAATTAATATTTTAATTCTTTTATTCATTAGTATTAACTTTTTCAAATGAAAAACAAAATCCTTTATCCGTTTGAATTTTGTAATTTACCTGTAATTGTTTACAGAGTTTATCTATTAACTTAGGTTTGATAGTGCGACCTATACTTTCTTGACCATTATCATAATACTCAAAATAATACCCTTTTGAAGTAGTTTTCAATTGTAATTTAATAATTCGTTCTTCCTGCTCTTTAAAAGCGTATTTTAAGCTGTTTATAAAGAGTTCTGTTAGCAACAAACCTAAATACATTCCGTGATCTATAGTTACTACATGCTCTTGAATTTCAAATTGAGTTTGGACCTTTTTTTCATCAAACAATTCATCAAAATATTGTTTAATTTCCTTTAAGTAATGATAAAGTTCAATTTCATTTTTATTCTCTTTTTGATATAAGTGACGATGTAACGTAGCAATCGATTCTACCTTAGATAAAATTTTCTTCACACTTAAACTTTCGTTGTCGTTTAATTTTTCTAATTCTTCAGAAATTAATATCACTATTAATTGTAAATTATTGTTAATTCGGTGATTTGCCTCCCGAAGTAAAAAAGCATTGTTTTCGGAGAGTACATTTAGTTGTTTATTTTTTTTACTTATTTTATTACTATAATAAATAAGTGAAAGTATTCCTAGTAAAAACAACAAAACTATTACAAACAACAATAACTGATTGTTTCTAGCCCGTTCGATTTTTTCTCTACTTCTCCCAATTTCAACATTTTTCTCTTGAAGTCTAAATTTATCACTTATTTCTTGAAGTTTGTCTTTCTCAACTTGTTTGTAATACAAGTCATTTAATTGCAAACGTAACTTTAAATTTTCATAGGCTTTGGCTACATTTCCTGTTTGTTCATAAGCCACAATTTTTATATCTAACACTAACAATTGCTGAACTATAGAAAGATACTTTTTTAATGGTGCCAAATCATCTTCACAAATCTTAACGGCCTGCTTATATTGCCTTGATTTTGAATAAACCCGTGCTAGATTAATGTAAGCATCACATTTAATTTGTTGGTTGGTAATCGAATCTATAATAGAAATTCCTTTGTTATAATAGAATAGTGCTAAATCATATTTTGTCTGATTTTCGTAAGCATATCCTATTTCCATTAGACTCAATAATTGTATTTCAAAATCCTTTATTTTCTCTGCAATTTTTAAAGCTTTATTAGAATAATACAAAGTAGAATCGGGCGTACTAAAATATTCTGTTGATAATGATGCTTTTCGATTGTAATAAAACATTAAAGTAGACGGATTCACATTATTTTTTGATTTCTTAATCAAGTTTTCGACCTCAACTAAATAATCAAATGCATTTTCATAAAGTGCTGCGTGTCTGTTGATTTCTGCTAATTTCACTTTACAAAAAATCACTCCATCCAAATCTTTAGAGAGTTGATAATAATCCAAAACCTTTACAATATATTTTGAAGCATTGGAAAAATCTAACTCACTCTTACAAGAATCTGCTTTTTGTAAAAAGAAATTAATTTGATTTTTATTCAACTTAGGAACCTGATTATCATGCCCAAATATCAGATTGAGGCTAAAAAGAAAAATGATAAAAAATGATTTGTATTTAAAAATCACTGTACTTTATTTTGTGAGATGAAGAACTAAAAAGAAATTAGGTTTTCAACTTTTTCTTTCTAGCCGCTGGAAACAACACATTATTTAGAATCAAACGATAGCCTGGTGAGTTTGGATGTAAGTCTAGAACCGTTGGAGCATCTCCTACTCTATGTTGGTAATCTTCGGGATCGTGACCTCCATAAAAAGTGAACATTCCTTTTCCTTTAGTTCCATGAATGTAGCGTGCTTCCCCGTTGATTTTACATTCGCCCATCACTAAAACATTAGATTTTATTTTCTCAGCATCAAAAGCTGTAGTTTGTCCCATAAAACCTTTAACTAATTGCGTGTGATTTTGGCACAACATGGTTGGAATTGGATCCCATTTTGCCGAATATTCCATTAAAGTGAAATAATCTTTATCCATAGAAAAAGCTCCTTTTCCGTGTTCTTCGGTAGTATCAATATCAGAGAATTCGTACACCATTGGATTGCGAACTAAAGTATAATCTTTAAAAGCAAATGTGCTTGTATAGTCAATTTTAGCTTGATAATTAGCTTCTGAATCGTCACCGTCGAACATGGGTTCGCAAATATCAACACCCTCTGCCGAAAGTGCTATATCAAAACTATCGGTTGCTGAGCACATGGCAAACATGAATCCCCCACCGATTACAAAATCTCTAATTTTCTTTGCTACTGCTAATTTTTCTTCTGATACTTTGTTGTAACCAAGTTTTTTTGCTAGCGCTTCAGCTTCTGCTTTTTGTTGGATGTACCAAGGCGCCGTTCTATAAGCTCCAAAAAATTTACCGTATTGTCCTGTGAAATCTTCGTGATGTAAATGCAACCAATCATACAATAATAATTGATCTGATAAAACTTCCTCATCATAAACTTCGGTATACGGAATTTCAGCATAAGTTAGCACCATGGTCACTGCATCATCCCAAGGTTGTTTCCCTTTTGGAGTATAAACTGCAATTTTAGGTGCTTTTTCCAACACAACCGTTTCCATATTTTGTGAAGGCGAACTAATATCTTCTAAAATAGAATTCGCAGTAGCATCTGATAACACTTCAAAAGTTACCCCTCTAATTTGGCATTCTTTACGAATTTCAGGTGCATCGGGTAATAAAAAGGAACCGCCTCTATAGTTTAACAACCAACTTACTTTGTAACTTTTGTCTAGAGCCCAATAGGTAATGCCGTAGGCTTTTAAATGGTTTTGTTGCCCTTCAGCCTCCATAGGAATAAGCACAAAAGAGGCATTCGCCAAGGACGTCACTAAGAAAAATAAAACCAAAAAAGCACTTTTCATCTTCAATAATTTAATTAAAACGGAACATCAGAATCATCGTCATATGAATTCATTGTACTACCAAAAGCTTCATTTGGGGTAGGCAAGTTAGGGGTAATAAACGGGTTTGAGTCATCTAAATTCATCTTAGATGGAAGCGCATCAAAAGACGAACCAAAATCATCTAAGTTATCAAATTTACCTAAACTTCCAATGAATTTCAAACGAATGTTATCGAGTCCTCCATTACGGTGTTTTGCTACGATAAATTCCGCTTGACCTTGAGTTGGCGAACGTTCTTCGTCGTCCCATTCGTCAATTTTATAATATTCTGGTCGGTAAATAAACGATACAATATCGGCATCTTGCTCAATAGCTCCAGATTCCCTCAAGTCGGAAAGTAACGGACGCTTACTTGAACCTCGAGTTTCTACCGCACGCGATAACTGTGAAAGCGCAATAACAGGAACGTTTAACTCTTTGGCTAAAGCTTTTAAATTTCGGGAGATGGTTGAAATTTCTTGCTCACGGTTTCCGCCACCTTTTCCATTTCCACCTGCTGTCATTAACTGAAGGTAATCAATCACAATCATTTTAATGCCATACTGAGAAGAAAGACGTCTTGCTTTTGCACGTAAATCGAAAATCGATAACGATGGCGTATCGTCTATGTATAAAGGAGCTTTCTCTAAGTCTTTTACTTTAATGGATAATTGCTCCCACTCGTGTTTTTCTAATTTTCCAGTTCTTAATTTCTCTGATGATAATCCAGTTTCAGACGAAATCAAACGCGTAATCAACTGAACGGATGACATCTCTAATGAGAAAAAAGCAACAGGAGCTCCGTAATCAATAGCCATATTTCGTGCCATTGAAAGCGTAAACGCGGTTTTACCCATACCTGGACGTGCCGCTACAATAATCAAATCTGAAGGTTGCCAACCCGATGTCAATTTATCCAAATCGTGAAAACCTGTTGGAATTCCACTTAATCCTTCTTTACCTGCAATTTCCTCAATTCGTTTTTTAGCTTGGATTACCAAACTTTGCGCAGTTTCTGAGCTACGTTTGATATTACCTTGTGTTACTTCGTATAATTTAGATTCGGCTTTATCTAACAAATCGAACACATCGGTAGACTCATCATACGATTCTTCAATAATTTCGCTTGAAATTTTAATCAAACTTCGTTGAATGTACTTTTGAAGAATAATGCGCGAGTGGAACTCAATATGAGCCGATGAAGAAATCTTTTGGGTTAATTGAATCAGGTAAAAATCGCCACCTGCTAATTCTAATTTTCCGTTTTTCTTTAATTGGGCTGAAACAGTTAATAAATCTATCGGCTGTGTATCGTTAAATAACTGAACGATCGCCTCAAAAATGTATTGATGTGCCTCTTTATAAAAGGCATCGGGTTGTAAAATATCAATTACCTCATCTACCCCTTTTTTATCAATCATCATGGCACCAAGCACAGCCTCTTCAAGGTCTAACGCTTGTGGGGGTAACTTTCCTTTTTCTAAATTAATAATAGTAGTTTTGTCTACTTTTATCGGGTTTACATTTCTGA
>JAHRWO010000154.1 GCA_019105125.1 Flavobacterium sp. | reverse complement strand
CTTCTCCAATTCGAAATTTAGCCATTACAGGATTGCCATCTGGAGAAAATATTATCAGTATTGATTATCGTCCGGCAACTGGTCAATTGTATGGTTTAGGTTCTACAAGTCGCTTGTACATTATTAATGAAACTTCGGGATTAGCAACGCCACTTGGTACAGCACCATTTTCACCTCAAATTGCAGGAACTTCTAGTTCAATTGATTTTTAATCCAACCGTAGATAGAATTCGTTTGGTTTCCAATAATGGTCAAAATTTAAGATTACACCCAGAGTTAGGAACAGTTGTGGCAACTGACGGAAGTATTAATGGCGTTGCTAATGCAAGAATTGAAGCCATTGGTTATACTAATAGTTTTGCTGGAACTACTTCAACGCTACTATACGATATCGATTATGCAACAGATAAATTATTCGTTCAAAATCCACCAAATGATGGTGGACTTCAAGAAGTAGGCGCTTTAGAAGTAGATTTTGAAGGAACTGGCGGATTGGATATTTTACCTGATTCTAACTATGCAATGGCTGTAAACAATAAGAATAACGAATCAAGATTGTATACGATTAGTTTGATTACAGGAAAAGCGCGTTGGATAGGAACTTTTTCACAACAAATTGTTGAAGTTGCTTTTAAATCGAAACCAATTGCGTATGCGACTTCTTCTTCTAACATGTTATATAGAATTCATCCACTTTTAGGTTCTTCAAATTCGGTTGCTTTGATAGGATTAAATGGAAATGAACAAATTGTAGGATTAGATTTTAGACCAGCAAACGGTGCTTTATATGCGGTAACGAATCAAAGTAGATTGTTAACAATTAATACGGCTAATGGTCAAGTAACAGCTGTAGGTTCTGGGTTGACTCCGGCGCTTTCTGGTACAGATTTCGGTTTCGACTTTAACCCAACGGTTGATAGAATTCGATTGGTAAGTAATACTGGACAAAACTTACGCTTACATCCTGATTTAGGAACGGTTGTGGCAACGGATGGAAGTTTAAATCCAGGAACGCCATCTGTAACTGCTGCAGCTTATACTAATAATTTTTCTCAAAGTACAAGCACTCAACTTTTCGTAATTGATACGAATAACAACAATTTATATTTGCAAAATCCACCAAACAACGGAACTTTAGTTTTAGTTGGTAGTTTAGGTGTAACTGCTTCATCTATGAATGGTTTTGATATTGGTGGAAATAGTAATGAAGCATTCTCAATTTTAACTGTAAATGGAACACAAGCAGTATACAGAATTAATTTAACAACAGGTGCTGCAACTCGAGTAGTGAATTTTTCACCAAACGTAACTGCAATGGCTGTAGGGTTAGGATTTTAAAGAGTTTTAGTTATTAATTTCAGAGGCTGTAAATCAAATTTGTTTTACAGCCTTTTTTATCGTTAAAATTTTAATAAATACCTATTGAATTGACAAAGTTGTAGTTACTTTGCAAAAAAAAAAGAGCTAATGATTCGTTGGATTGTTTTTTTAGTATTTGTTGTCATTCTTGAAATTTATGCGTTTCAGGCATTTAAAACTTTGATAAAATCGAAGTGGTTTTTTGTATTCTATTACATAACATCTGCTATTGCCTTAGCTTACATAGTTTATCAATTGTATCATTTTGACAGAAGTGTTGGTCAAACGCCACAAACTATGATGACTTTTGGTTTGTTATTGTTGCTTTATGTGCCAAAGTTATTATTGACTATTATTCTATTTGGAGAAGATATTGTTCGCTTTTTCGCAGGATTATTTGGTGTGATAACAAAAAGCGGTTCTGAAAGTTTTTTACCCGAAAGAAGGAAGTTTGTGAGTCAAATTGCGTTAGGAATTGCGGCTATTCCGTTTGCTTCTTTTTTATATGGGATTACCATTGGAAAATACAATTACAAAGTAATCAGACAAACACTGTTTTTTCCTGATTTACCTGATGCTTTTGACGGAACAACAATTACGCATATTTCGGATGTTCACAGTGGAAGCTTTGATGATGCAGAGAAAATCCAATACGCGATTGACCTGATTAATGAACAAAATTCGGATATGATTTTGTTTACGGGTGATATTGTAAATACTCATGCTACCGAGATGGATCCTTGGATTGAAACCTTCAAAGGGATTCATAATCCGAAATTTGGGAAATACTCTGTACTTGGAAATCACGATTATGGTGAATATATCAATTGGCCTTCGCAACAAGATAAAATCCAAAATTTTGAAAATATAAAGGCAATTCATGACAAAATTGATTTTAAATTGTTGTTGAATGAACATGTAAAAATCAAAAAAGACAATCAAGAATTAGCAATCGTCGGAGTTGAAAACTGGGGAAGAAAATTTGGTGAACGTGGCGATTTGAATTTAGCGTCTAAAGGTTTATCTAAAGATGATTTCAAAATTGTAATGAGTCACGATCCAAGTCATTGGGATGAGAAAATTCAACACGATGACAATCACTATCATTTAACACTTTCAGGACATACGCATGGATTACAATTTGGAATTGAAATTCCGGGTTGGGTAAAATGGAGTCCAGTTCAATATGTATATAAGCAATGGGCTGGATTGTATGAAAATGCAGGAAGATATATCTATGTAAATCGTGGTTTTGGCTTTCATGCTTATCCTGGTAGAGTAGGAATTATGCCTGAAATAACGGTAATTGAACTAAAAAAAGGAGAAAAAGTAGCGTAATTCAGTAAAAATGCTACATTTGTATATTATTTTCGTGTGAAAATTAATATTTTTGATACTAATAAATTGCAATTTATGTCAAAATTTGGAGAACTTATCGATGCTCAAGTACCTGTACTAATCGATTTTTTTACAGAGTGGAATGAACCTTCAGTAGCTATGAATGAAGTAATTCGTCATGTAGCAGCTGCTTTAGGAGACAAAGCACGTGTAATTAAAATTGATGTGGATAAAAATCAGGAATTAGCTGAAGCGCTTCGTATTAAAGGTTTGCCTACTTTAATGATTTATAAAGAAGGTCAAATGGTATGGAGACAAAGCGGTGAACTTGATGCCAACACTTTAATTTCGTTAGTGCAAGAACAAGCCTAAGAAATTACATCAAAAACAAACCCCTTATTTTTTAAAACTTGTATTGCTTTTGGTAATACATACTTCAGATTTTTTTCTGACTTAAGACTATCGTGAAATACGATAATGCTACCTTGTGTTGTATTGGAAATTACATTCTCTAGACATTTTTCTGTTGAAATAGTTGAGTCAAAATCATAACTCAACACATCCCACATGATTATTTTGTAGCCTAATTGTCTAATTCTCTTTGATTGACTGGGTTTGATTTTTCCGTAAGGAGGACGAAATAAAAACGAGTGTTCAGTGTTCAGTTTTAAGTGTTCAGTTTTACATAGCTTAAAATTTTCAATGTAATTCTTTGTGTCGGTTTTCCAGCCGTTTAAGTGATTGAAAGTGTGATTTCCGGTTTGATGTCCTTCGGAAAGGATTCTTTTATAGATTTCGGGATGTTTTTTGATGTTATCACCTATACAAAAGAATGTTGCTTTAA
>JAHRWO010000052.1 GCA_019105125.1 Flavobacterium sp. | reverse complement strand
CCTGTTCCTTGATCAAAAACGAAAGCTGGGATTGGTAAAAAGAATTCAAAAACAAATGGTTAAATTTGATATAAAACCAGAAGAAATTGGGATTGGTAACTATCTGATTACCAACTATAATTATTGACGTTAGTCAGAATGTTAAGCGACAGGCCAATGCAAATTTGGCACATTTGCAAGCTCTAACCCTCAAGCTTATACTTCAGCTTGCAAAAGAGCCAAATTTTTTCCATCGCGCATTTTTATATAGAATACTTCTATGTAAATTGTGATCTAAAAAATATCATGCCATGCCAAGATTAAATAGCGAAATAAAGGAACAGATTAAAAAACTTGATTATTATGATCTTAAGGATATTGTTTTAAAACTTGCATCTAAAGAAAAAATAGTTTATGATTTCGTTATAAATAATTATCTTGATAAAGAATCAGGTGAGAAAGAGTTATTTGAAATAACAAAGTCAGATTTGGAAATAATTTTTCGAAAAAGGTATAAAGGATTTTCTGAACAACTGCAACTTGCAAATATGTTGCGCGCATGTATTAAGAGAATCAATGAGTTTACTAAAATTTCAAAAAATAAAGTTCTAGAAGCCGATCTATTGCTACATATTCTTGAAATCCCTTTTTCATTGACCACAAATATGTTTGGCACCTGTTTTACTCAATATGATACGAAAGTGGCAATGATTTTAAATCGACTTATAAATATTGTGACAAAAAAACTCCATGAAGATTATAAAATTGAATATGAGGATAAAATCAATGACTATCTGCAAATTTTGCATCGTACTTCGAGTCATATTGATACAGTCTATAATTTACCAAAAGCAATTTAATGAATAATTTGTCTGAATTAAAACTTAATAAATTCCAACTAAACGTTTTGTTAAATGATGAGCAAAAAGAAACATTTGATTACATAGTGAGACAAAATGTTTTTTGTGGAAACTGCGGAGGAATTTGTTCAAAGGGAATTACAATCAAAGAAATTATTTTGGATTCATTAAATGACATTCATATAAGGGGAGTTTGCAATGTATGTAATGGTAAAGTCACAAGATTATTGCAATTTGGTGAAAACAAAGAATTTTATACTAAAGCTAATGAATTTAGAAAGTCAATAAAGAAATAAATCTTAAAAAGTTTCCCTGACCTTCGCAACCATACACATTGTCAAGTCGCTCAAATTGCTATCACACAATCCAAAACTTGTCAAAGAGTATGGCTGCTCCAACACACTGACAGATTTTTTATAATAAAGCACGAAACACAATAAATAGGACTCTGAGCGGTCTGCAAGACCCGGCGATGAGTTTGTGTTGAACTACATCGGCCGGTAATAGTAGCGAAGACCATATAAACCATGTGTTTAAAGCTACTTCGCGAGGGTGATTTTGGGTCACGTGCCAGGGCCACCAGGTATTCATTGATCTTTTCCGGATCAATATGCTCAGGCAGCTTTTTTTTTAAGTGAATAATTTCCAATTAAGGAAAGAATCGGGTATTTTTAAAGCTATCCCGCGCAGACAGGATTTGGTTCAATAATGTGTATAATCAATAGCGGGTTTAGTGCAAAATTGAAACGAAATAAATATTAATAGTGGTAAGTGTTTATCCGAAAAGTTAGTGGGTTTTAATCCGCTACTGCTCATACACTAGACCGTTGTGTATCAAGCTTAAAGTAACCTAATACGCTAATCTATAAATAATTAATATATGGAAAACAATAACATTAAATTTGGCGTTTTCTTTTGGAGAATAAGCGCTTCACATATGATTACCTATTTTCTTATGGGTATTATCGCATCCACCCTGCTTAATTATAAAGAGGTTTTTGAGAATCCCCCTTTATCCTATTTGATGAAACCAACTGATTCTTTTTGGGTAGCCGCCGGACCCGTTTTGCAGATATTCCGGGGTTTGGTCTTTTCAATAGTTCTATGGTTTTTTAAAGACAGTTTCCTTTTCAAACGATATGGATGGCTGAAATTATGGGGATTAATAGTTGGGTTGAGTATTTTATCTACAACGGGACCTACTCCCGGTTCGATTGAGGGACTGATTTACACGAAAATTCCAATTATATCCCAATTAGAAGGATATTTTGAAGTTTTACCCCAGACCTTGTTATTCTCATTACTCGTATTTTATTGGTATAATAAACCAAAAAAGTATTGGAATATCCTTTCAATAATTTTAATCTCAATAATAGTTATTTTGTGTACCTTAGGAATGCTCGCTTCAATAAATAAATAAACAGCACGAACGCTCAATACATAGGAACATGAGCGGTCACCAAAACCCGGCGATTGTTCCCGGTTGAATTACATCCCGGGCATTAAGCTTTGCACTTATTGAGGGTTTTGAGGTATTTTTTAATAAAAGCGGAGGGTAATTCCGTGTTTGTTTTTTGCTGATCATGCCCATTCTCTTGCCTGTGCATTCAAAGTATCCTGTATGAATATCACGAAATACGACTTTTCAGTCAATATTCATCCTGTCCTTATGGGTATAAGGATATTGTGTGGAGTGAATAGGGGAATACGATGAAAAGTAACGTTAAGTGGTATAATCACAACGATGCGAGAAGTGGCAAGTCTGCTTACAGATTTAAAAGATACACAGGCAGTGATTGCAAGCATTTTGAAAGGCGGCTATGCTGTACAACCAGCAGCAATGGAAGGTACATAGACCGCAGTGAATATGCCGATACACTTGAGGCAAATACAGAAAGAGTAAAGTCAAACCCTGATTATTACAGGAAAAGGCAGCAGATAACAGAACATATGTTTGGCACCTTAAAAAGACAACGGGGATTTACACTTTCATTT
>JAHRWO010000147.1 GCA_019105125.1 Flavobacterium sp. | reverse complement strand
GTTCCAATAGTTCTTCGCCTGACGATCCTAACATTAGCTTTGATAATATTGATATTAGTAGCTTCACTAATGTTTATGTGAATATTTATTTTTCATCTAACGGATCGATCTCCTGATGATAACGATGATTTATATTTAAATATTTCCTACAACAACGGAACTTCATATACAACTTCAATTAAGTTAATTGATGGAAAAAACAGTACAACTTCAGATGTTTATGCGTTTAATCATGCTGCAAGTGCTGGCAATACTGCTGGCTCTCCTTACACTTATGCTATTCCAAATGGCAATACACAAGTAAAAATTAGAATTCGATTTGATGAATTAAATGGAGGAAGTAATACTTCTGATTATTATTTCATAGACAATATTAGTTTGTATGGAAGTCTAACTGGAAATCATTTAGAAATTCTTGGACTTAACAATACGACTATTCCTCATAATGCATCTGTTTCCTCGAGTTATTATTTTCAGGAAAAGCTTTATTAGTTGATTAGGTTTGAGATGCATTCGTTTTGGATGTAATTTTTAGAAGAAAAAGGATAGTTAAAAATTTAACTATCCTTTTGTTTTATGGTTTCATCATAATAACCTCAAGTTGCTCGTCTAAATTTTCATAATCAGGTAAATCTATTTTGAAAATTTGTGTAATCAAAAGCTTTAACTCTTCAATTGTTTTTGCACTACTATTAAAAATATTTCCTTCTAAGTCATATTTACTGTAATGCTTATTATTTAATGTATGTCTTCCGTCTACAGCAATAATCGCCATCATTAATTGATTTGTGAAAATATGATTGGGATGTGTTGAGGTATACCAATTTGCTACTTCAAAATCTTCGAAAAAAGCTTCCTGTAAAGAAAATTTATACATTGATTTCCATACTGATTTCAATTTTGTTTGCATTATAAGAAAAGAATTCTTTTCAATAATTCTAATAGTCTCATTTGTAGTTTGGTGTTCATTATCAAAAGAAAAAGGAATAGGTTGTGATAATGATTGTGCTCCAAAACCAACATCCACCAAAAAAGTTGTGTTATCTAAATTAACTTTTAAAAAAAGATGCGTCAATGGAGTTATCACATACTCAGGCATACTCCAAATAACACGAGCAAACAAAGGATTTACATCAAACCCTATTTTTTTCAAAACATGATAAAACAAAGTATTCTGCTCAAAACAGTAACCTCCCCTATTCTCAAAAACAATTTTATGAACCACCGATTTTATGTCAATAGGAACCGGTTTTTTTAATATTGGATTTAAATTTTCAAATGGAATTGTTGTGGCATGAAGAAAATTCAATTTAGATAAAGTATCAAATGAAATATCTAGAGTATCAGTATATCCTATTCTATTTAAATAGGAAGCTAAATCAGAATCTGTAAGCATAAAATTGTGATCAAATTGAGTTTTCAAATACAAATTTATGTTCTTTAATTAAAATATTTGGTATGTACTTAAATTAAAAAATAAATAGAGCCTTGAAAATGGAGAAAGTAAGTAGGAAATCTTGAAATATAGAAACTTATCTTAGTACTTGAAATGATTTTTCAATTTGAAATCGAAACTACATTAACTACAAATTCATCATGAACATTATCTGTTAAAATTTTCTAAGTATAGTTGCGTAACATAATCCTTCTCGGTAGATTTGCCCCAAAATTGCAAACCCCTGATGAAAACGGTAAGGTCAAGATTTGTCCTGATTTTTATTTTTTTTGTTGCCACTTCTATTCTATTAGATTGGTCCGATCACTCCTACAAGAATGTTTTAGATAAATTTGAGGACGTTTCTCCTTTTTGCCGTAAGGAAAATAAAGAATTTGCATTTTTTAAAGTTATCGATAAAAATGAATATTCGATTCCTTCTACTTCTTCACAAATAGCTTTTATTAAAAGTGATTTTGTGCATCAACATTTTATCCCTTTTTATTGTAAGGTAAAATCATTTTTACACTTGCTACAACTATTTTAAAATATCCCTTTTTTTAGTCGAATATTTTTAAAACTTACTAACTTTTATCACATGAAAAAGAATTATCTAGTTGTAGTACTTATAGTACTAGGACTTGCTACATCTTGTGGCGACAACTCTAACAAAAAAGGTAACAAAGGAAAAAGTGTTCCTGTAATTACCATAAACTATAAAGATACATTAATTCAAAATAGCTTTGTAGCGGATATTCAAGCGAAAAAAAACATTGAAATTCGTTCGAGAGCAGCAGGAATTATTGAGCAAATCTTCGTCAATGAAGGACAATTTGTAAAAAAAGGGCAACGTTTATTCAAAACAAACGATACAGAACTAAGAATGGAACTTAACAAAGTAACAGCAAGTTTGAGACAAGCAGATGCTGATATAAGAATTGCCGAAATCGAAGTAAATCAATTACAAGCCTTATATGCTAAAGACTTCGTAGCGAGTAACGAACTTGATATGGCTAAAGCAAAACTAGCCTCTGCCAAAGCAAAACGCGCGTATGTAGATGCCGAATTAAGAGCTGTTGAACAAAGAATATCTTTCACAAACATTATAGCACCTTTTGATGGAGTAATTGATGTTATTCCATTCAAAGAAGGTAGTTTAGTCGAAAATGGAGCCTTATTAACCACTTTATCGCAATTAAACGAAGTATATGCTTATTTCTCCATTCCAGAAAATTTATATTTTGAATTAGTCTCTGAAGAAAAAATTGGTAAACATCAAAAAATTGAGTTGATATTACCAAACCGTGAGCATTATGATTATGGTGGAACTTTAAAAACAGCGGAGGGAGAAATCGATCCGGCAACCGGTTCTATCCGCTATAAAGTAATGTTTCCTAACCCAGAACGTCTTATCAAGCACGGAACCTCTGGAAAATTAGTTATTTCAGAAAGAGAAGAAAATGCCATCATAATTCCACAAAAAGCTACTTTCTCTATTCAAGATAAAACCTATGTCTTTGTGGTTGGAAAAGACCAAAAAG
>JAHRWO010000297.1 GCA_019105125.1 Flavobacterium sp. | reverse complement strand
ATTGTTCACGGAACTACCATTACGGTTTTAAATGGTTTTAGAAAAATTAAAAAATCACCTAAAGGAGGATTATTTGTAACTTCTGGATTGGGAGGAATGAGTGGTGCTCAACCAAAAGCCGGAAATATTGCAGGTTGTGTTACGGTTTGTGCCGAAGTCAATCCAAAAATCACACATATTCGTCATTCACAAGGTTGGATTAACGAAATAATTGAGAATATAGACGAATTAGTACCTCGAGTTAAAAAAGCATTAGACAATCAAGAAGTGGTTTCGATTGCTTATTTAGGAAATGTGGTTGATGTTTGGGAACGATTTGACCAAGAAAATTTACATATTGATTTGGGTTCTGACCAAACTTCGTTGCATAATCCTTGGGCGGGTGGTTATTATCCTATCGGTTTTACTTTTGAAGAGTCAAATGAAATGATGGCTAACGAACCAGAGCGCTTTAAGGAAGAAGTTAGAAAAACACTTCGTCGACATGCTGCAGCTATCAACAAACACACCGCAAAAGGTACTTATTTCTTTGATTATGGAAATGCATTTTTATTAGAATCTTCAAGAGCTGGAGCTGATGTTATGAGTGATCATCCAACATTAGGTAGAGAATTTAAATATCCGAGTTATGTGCAAGACATTATGGGACCGATGTGTTTCGATTATGGCTTTGGACCATTCAGATGGGTTTGTGCTTCAGGCAATCCAGAAGATTTAGCGAAAACCGACAAAATTGCTTGCGAAGTTTTAGAAGAAATGATGAAAAACTCACCAGAGGAAATTCAACAACAAATGGCGGATAATATTCAGTGGATTAAAGGTGCGCAAGAAAACAAATTAGTTGTGGGTTCACAAGCAAGAATTCTTTATGCCGATGCTGAAGGCCGAATTAAAATTGCAGAAGCGTTTAATCAAGCAATTGCTCGTGGTGAGATTGGCTATGTAATTTTAGGTCGCGACCATCATGATGTTTCCGGAACTGATTCTCCTTACAGAGAAACATCTAACATTTATGACGGCTCTAGATTTACTGCTGACATGGCGATTCACAATGTCATTGGTGATAGTTTCCGAGGTGCTACTTGGGTTTCTATTCACAATGGCGGTGGCGTTGGCTGGGGCGAAGTAATTAACGGTGGATTTGGTATGGTTCTTGATGGAAGTAAAGAAGCATCAAGACGCTTAGAATCAATGCTTTTCTGGGATGTCAACAACGGAATTTCAAGAAGGAGTTGGGCAAGAAATGAAGGTGCTATTTTTGCTATAAAAAGAGCCATGGAGACGCAACCTTTACTAAAAGTTACCATCCCTACAATAGTAGATGAATCTTTGTTGTAGTTTCAAGTTTAAAATTTGATGTGCACTTTTTTGGCAACAACTTTAAACCTGAAACCTGAAACTCTAAACAAATAAAATTATGAAAACATTTAAATTTCTTTCGGTATTATTTTTAGTTGCTACTTTCTTTTCTTGTAGTTCTGTGCGAGTAAATGCCGATTACGACAAGAAAGCGAATTTTGAAAATTACAAATCTTATGCTTACTTAAAAAGTGGTGTAGACAAAGCTGAGATTTCGGACTTAGACAAAAAAAGAATATTGTATGCTATTGATGAAGTGATGGCGACAAAAGGATTTACAAAATCTGAAAATCCGGATGTATTAGTTAGTATTTTCACCAAAGAAAGAGAACGAGTAGATGTTTACAACAATGTTGGCTTTGGTTGGGGCTGGGGTTGGAATCCTTGGTGGGGAATGGGCTACTCCAATGTTAGCACTTCACCAGAGGGTATACTGTTTATTGATATTATTGATGCCAACACAAAAGAATTAGTCTGGCAAGGAGAAGGAAGCGGTTATTTAACTAAAAATACAGAGAAAAAAGAGGAACGAATTAAAGAATTTGTGAGTAAAATATTAGAACAGTATCCTCCTCAAAAATAAACTTGATTAAAGGTGTTAATTTTAAAATTAACACCTTTTTTTTAATAATTAATTCAGACTTAATATACAAGTCGTTTGTTTTTGTAATTTTGCATCCGCTTTTCTAATAAAGCAATCTACGAAATGAATTTTTTAAAGGTTTTACTACTGACTACCTATCTTTTCTTTTTACCAAACAGCAGTTTTTCGCAATGTTTTGAAATTGAAAGTATTTTAGTTGACGCTTGCAATAATGGCACAGGCAGCTCGGCAGATGAAGGTTTAAATGAAATGTTTAGAATTAAAATTGGCGCTGCTCCTTTAAACACAACTAATTTATCCGTTGACTGGCCTGCACAGTCTTGGCTTGGATTAATTCAAAACGCTACAACTGCTTCAAAAGTAGCCCAATTGAATGCTAATATTGCTGCGGCTGGAGGTTGCGGCCAAATTTTAGAACCAACAGGAGGTATATTGCCCGCAAATGCTACAGTTATAGTAGTTTCTAGTTTTAATTTAGATATTACACTAAATTCCTTTAATACATTGACCTCTACTATTTATATGGTTTTTCAAAACAATCCATCAAGATTAGGAGGTCATTTTGCAAATTATAGTCCAACACCAGGAACGAGAACTTTAGAAGTAAGTTTTGGCGGAGGATGCTCTGATTCTGTAACTTATCAGCGAGCGAATTTAATTAATATTTTTGGTACATCTGGTGGTTCAGAAACAGAAAACAATGGAGCAACTGTTAATTTTACTCCATCGGGCTCTGCTTCTTATGTGAACAATGGTTGTGTTGCCCCTGTTCAACCTTTTACGGTTGAGACAGGTCAAATTCCAACTAGTGCTTGTCCTGGCGCAACGCTCAATTTTATTGGTAGTGCTCAAGGACAAACTAGTGTTTCTTGGTCTTCCTATTATGGTGTTTTTTCCGATCAAAATAACCTATCTACCTCGTTTACCATTCCAGCATCCGCTATGATAGGTAGTACAATTACTATTACTTTAACAGCAACTAATTCTTGTGGTGCAGTAATTACAGATCAAAAAAACATTCTTATTTCCAATACTACATTAACATTAGCATCTGATAATAGTTCACAAACCATTTGCGCAGGTGAAGCCATCACCCCTATACGCTTTACTTTTGGAGAAAGTGCTACAGGGGCCACCGTAACAGGTTTACCTACAGGTGTAAGTTCCTCTATAATTGGTAATGAATTGATTATCAATGGAACTCCTTCTCAAGATTTTACTTACGAGGTTTCTACTAGTGGTGGCTGTGAAACTATAATTTTAGACGGAAGCATTACCATTTCACCAGCAGCCACTTTAACTCTTGATTCAGCAAATAACAACCAAACTATTTGTTCGGGTAACGCAATTTCACCTATTCAATATACTTTTGGTGGTGGTGCTACTAACCTCATCGTTTCTACTTTACCAACAGGAGTAAGTGCAACACTTACTGGAAACACCCTAACCATTAGCGGTTCAGCTACGGCAGATTTTACTTATTCCATTACTACTTCGGGAGGGTGTAATCCTATTACTTTTGATGGAGGTATCACGGTATCACCGGATGCAACTTTAGTTTTAGATACGGCAAACGATTCGCAAACCATTTGCTCAGGAAATGCTATTGCCCCTATTCAATATACTTTTGGAGGAGGAGCTACTGGCGCAACTGTAACAGGTTTACCAACTGGTGTAACGGCTACCACTTCTGGAAATACTGTAACGATTAGTGGAACTGCTGCTGGAGATTTTTCTTATTCCATAACTACTGTTGGTGGGTGTGGAAGCGTGACTTTAAATGGAAGTATCACCGTTTCATCAAATGCAACTTTAGTCTTAGATTCTGCCAATAACACGCAAACTGTTTGTTCGGGGAATGCGATTGCCTCTATTCAATATACTTTTGGAGGAGGAGCTACTGACGCAACTGTAACAGGTTTACCAATTGGTGTAACCGCTACCACTGCTGGAAATACTATAACGATTAGTGGAACTGCTGCTGGAGATTTTTCTTATTCCATTACTACTGTTGGTGGTTGTGGAAGCGTGACTTTAAATGGAGGTGTTACTTTAACTTCTGGTACAACTCCAAATTTTAACCCTATACTTCCCATGTGTACCGGTTCGACTGTATCGCCTTTACCAAACACTTCTTTGGAAGGAATTACAGGAACTTGGTCACCCGCTTTTAATAATACGACAACAACTACCTACACCTTTACTCCAGATAATGGCCAATGCGCGGTATCCACTCAATTGACCGTGACTATCTATCCTGTTCCTGTAGTAATTGCTTCAAGCGCTATGTCTTCGTTTTGTTCAGGTGGAACAACTTCTATTTCACTTTCTAGTAATGTCCCTAATGCGGTATTTTCATGGACTGTGACAGGGGCGAATATTACAGGAGCATCAGGAGGGTCTGGCAATAGTATTAACCAAACTTTAAATGTTTCACCCAATACTACGACAACGGTAGCCCTTACCTACACCATTTTTGCAGAAGCTAATGGATGTGTGGGACCTGCTACTCAAGTACAAATTTTAGTTAGCCCAATTCCAAACGTTAACATTGTTCATAATAACTTGCCTATATGCTCTGGAGCAACTACGGCTATTTCATTTACAAGCTCAATTTCTGGAACCCAATTCAATTGGATTGTTTTAAATGCAGCTGGTGTAACAGGAGCTACCAATGGTTCTGGAAATGAAATTATTCAAACCCTTACTACTACTGGATTATCCTCAGGAAGTGTAACCTATCAAGTGACTCCTGTTTTAAACGGTTGTCCTGGAAATCCTGAATTGGTAACCGTAACGGTTAATCCAAAACCTTCAATATTTACAAACTCCAATCAACCTGTTTTGTGTAGTAACCAAAGTACCGCTATCACGGTTTCTACTTTTGAGCCTAACACCGTTATCAATTGGGTAGTACAACCCGTTGGAGTTGATGGTGCAATGGATGGAACCTATACTGGTACCGATCTTTTAATTGCTCAAACATTAACTACAACAGGAAATGCAGCTGGATATGTAGACTACTATATCACACCTTCTCTATCGGGTTGTGATGGAGAAACTATTGTGGTACGAATCAACGTGAATCCAATACCTGAACCCGTTTTAACCGATGGTGTTATTTGTGTGGATGCTACTGGAAACCCCTTCCAAACTTTTGTTTTAGACTCAGGTTTAAGTAGTGCTACTCATGACTTTGTATGGTATTTTAATAACAATCCTATACCAAATTCAAATACAGCAACTTTTACGGCTGACGAAGTGGGAACCTATGGTGTAATGGCAACTGTTAGAAGCACCAACTGTAGTTCTGAGATAGTAACCGCTACCATAACCTCTTCAACGCCATCAGATGGAATTTCTGTTGAACAAAGTAATTATTTTAGCGGAAATGCTACATTATTGGTAACCGTTACGGGCGGAACTGGCGTTTTAGAATATCAGTTAGATAATGGAGCACTTCAATCTTCTAATGTATTTACTAATGTGAGCTCTGGTTTACATACGATTACCGTAGTAGATACTCAAGGATGTACTTATTTAACTTACGAAGTTTATGTAATTGAATATCCTCAATATTTCACACCAAACGGAGATGGATTCAACGATACTTGGTTCATCGCAGGATTACAGGCTACAGACAAAATCAATATCTTCGATCGTTATGGGAAATTCATCAAACAGTTACAAGGTGAAGAAGGTTGGGACGGAACTTACAATCAACAACAACTGCCATCAACCGATTATTGGTTTACTGTAGATTATACAGAAAATGGCAATCCGAAACAATTCAAAGCCCATTTCTCATTGAAGAGATAATAATTTTGATAGATATGATAAAGGCGGAAATTTAATTTCCGCCTTTATTATTTTAATAATCAACTAATAATGATGTTAATTTATTTCTTATTGTATGCCGCAATAGCTGTTTTTAAAATTTGAACTGATTTTATCAAGTCTTCTTTCTTTAAAACATAAGCAATCCGAACTTCATCTAAACCAACATTAGGAGTAGAATAGAAACCAGCCGCCGGTGCCACCATAACGGTTTCTCCGTTTAAATCATAAGATTCTAATAACCATTGTGCAAAAGCGTCAGCATTATCAATTGGTAATTTAGCGATACAATAAAAAGCACCTTTTGGTTTCGCAACCACAACACCTTCAATTTTATTTAACTCTTCAATTAATGTATCTCTTCTATCCTTGTATTCTGAGATAACATCATCAAAATAACTTTGAGGCGTTTCTAAAGCAGCTTCACTAGCAATCTGAGCAAAAGTTGGTGGACTCAAACGCGCTTGAGCAAATTTCATGGCAGTAGCCATTACTTCTTTGTTTTTAGAAACGATACAACCAATTCTTGCTCCACACATACTATAACGTTTTGAAACTGAATCTATCATGATAGCATGGTCTTCTAAACCAGGAACATTCATCACTGAGAAGTGCTTGTCTCCATCGTATGTGAATTCACGATATACTTCATCAGCTATTAAGAACAAATCATGTTTCTTAACAATTTCTGCCAATTTTAAAATTTCTTCTTGTGAATATAAATAACCTGTTGGATTACCTGGATTACAAATTAAAATAGCCTTAGTTTTAGGAGTAATTAATTTTTCGAAAGCTTCAATAGGAGGCAATGCAAATCCGGTTTCAATTCCTGATATAACAGGAACAACTTTTACTCCAGAAGCAGTTGAAAATCCATTATAATTTGCATAAAATGGTTCTGGAATAATAATTTCATCACCCGTATCCATTGTGCTACCCATTGCAAAAAGTAAAGCTTCAGAGCCACCTGTAGTGATGATTATATCTTGTGATTCTAAAGGTAATCCTTGATTTTGGTAATATTGGGATAGTTTGTTTCTGTAGCTTTCAAAACCAGCAGAATGACTGTATTCTAAAACACAAATATCTGCATTTTTAACTGCTTGTAAAGCTACTTCAGGGGTTTTAATATCAGGTTGACCAATATTTAAATGATATACTTTGTGTCCTTTTTTCTTTGCAATTTCAGCATATGGGACCAACTTTCTAATTGGAGATTCAGGCATTTGCTGCCCTTTTACAGAAACTTTTGGCATGATTTAGTTTTTAATGATGTGCAAAATTGCGATTTTTTTTTGTGATATTCACATAACAACACTTTAAAAAATGTTAAACCAATAATTTGTTAAGCTAATTCAATAAATTGATTGAAGCATTCATTAAAATCAAAAATGCCTTTTTTAATTAGGAGTTGGTTTTTAGAATATATTTTTAAAATTTAAACAAAAAAAATCCCAACAGAGTTAGGATTTTAATTTAAGAATTTGGAAATGTTTTCTTTTTAACCAACGGACTAATTGCTTCCTTCACAATCACTGTACCTTTAATGCGCAAAGGTATCATGCCATTTGGTTTGTTAGTTGCATTACTTTCAATAGTTATGGTTTTACTTATTGGTCCAGGATTCATATTATATTGAACTTTAATTTTTCCATTTCCACCCGGAGCAATTGGCTCTTTTGGCCATTCAGGTACGGTACAACCACAACTTGATTTTGCGTTTTTAATAATTAATGGGGCATCACCCGTATTCGTGAACTCAAAAACTCGAATTCCATCATCTTTTCCTTTTTCTACCTCACCATAGTTGATCGTTTCTTCTTTGAACTCAATCTTTGGACCCGTTTGAGCAAAAGAAGCCATCCCAACTAATACAGTTAAATAAACAAGTAATTTTTTCATCATCTTATAAATTAATAGGTTGTTGTAAAATTAATTAAATATAAGCAACCAACAAACTACTCCTAACATTTTTTTTATTTTCGTTATATAGTTACTTTTGCAGTTAGTAAAACAAAAAGCATACCAAAGTGAGTTTTGGAATGTTAAAACGAACGATTCAACCGTTCAACGATTCAATAATTAAACAAGAAAAAAATATAATGATTCCTGCACAATTCAACGCTAAAGAAGTAGAACAAAAGTGGTACGACTACTGGATGAAAAACGATTATTTTACATCCAAACCTGACCACAGAACGCCGTACACCATTGTAATTCCGCCACCAAACGTAACGGGAGTCTTACACATGGGACACATGTTGAATAACACCATTCAAGATGTATTAATTCGTCGTGCGCGTTTAAAAGGGTTCAACGCTTGTTGGGTGCCAGGAACCGACCATGCTTCAATTGCAACCGAAGCTAAAGTAGTAGCGAAGTTAAAAGAAGAAGGCATCAATAAAAACGATTTAACACGCGAAGAATTCCTAAAACACGCTTGGGATTGGACCGATAAATACGGAGGAACCATCTTAGAGCAATTAAAACAATTAGGATGTTCTTGCGATTGGAGTCGAACCAAGTTTACTATGGATGACGATATGTCAGCATCGGTAATTCACTCATTTGTAGATTTATATAACAAAGGACTG
>JAHRWO010000263.1 GCA_019105125.1 Flavobacterium sp. | reverse complement strand
GTCAAGTAAATTGATGTTTATTTTTTATAAATCTAATTAAAGTTATTATTTTTGCAAAAGTTTCGGGATGTAGCGCAGCCTGGTAGCGTACTAGCATGGGGTGCTAGGGGTCGCTGGTTCGAATCCAGTCATCCCGACTTTTTTCTAAATTTCTTCAATAGAAAATCCTACTTTTTTTAAATCTTCCCAAAAATCGGGATATGATTTAGATACCACTTCAGCTTCATTAATTTGTATTGGAGCTTTCAAAGCTAAAGGAGCAAAAGCCATGGCCATTCTGTGGTCTTGGTAAGTGGAGATACTGATATTCTCTTTAATAGTTAGTGAGGATTTCAAATATAACGCATCATGAGTTACTGAAATTTCAGCTCCAAGCTTAGTAAGTTCTATTTTTAAAGCTTCCAATCGATCGGTTTCTTTGATTTTCAACGTGTGTAATCCCGTTAATTCACAAGCTATTCCTAATCCGAAACAAGTTACCGCTATGGTTTGAGCAATATCTGGTGAAGATTGAAGATTTAAAATTAATGATTTTTGATTTTTGAAGTTGACTTTTGATATTGTTATTGAACTATTAGTATTGAAAGTAGTTTCAACTCCAAAATCTTGATAAATGTTTACCAAAGCACTATCGCCTTGTAAACTATTTTTTTTATAGCTTGAAAGTGTAATTTGTGTTCCAATTGAAGATAAGGCCACAATGGAATACCAATAGGAAGCCGAACTCCAATCGGACTCTACAATTAACTGAGATGCTGAAACGAGTTCAGCATGACAAACTGTGATTTTATTTCCAACAAATGAAGTCGTTACTCCTATTTCATTCAATAACGCCAAGGTCATTTTAATATATGGTACTGAAGTAATTTCTCCTTCCAAGGTTAATTCCAAACCCTTTTCTAATTTGGTCGCAATTAACAAAAGTGCCGAAATATATTGACTACTTACATTTGCAGGAAGCGAAACTTTATTCAGTGTTATTTTTTTTCCTTTAATACGAATTGGCGGAAATCCTTCGTTTTCTTCATAAGTAATTTCGCCTCCTAATCGATTTAAAGCCTCAACTAAAATTTTTATCGGACGTTCTTTCATTCTTGACGAACCTGTTACAACCACTTCTTTTCCTTCTTGAATGGCGAAAAAAGCAGTAAGAAATCGCATAGCGGTTCCGGCGTGGTGAACGTCTATGAGTTGGGAGTTGGGAGTTGGGAGTTGGGAGTTTTGCAATGCCTTCAACATCACTTCGGAATCATCAGAATTAGAAGTATTTTCCAGCTTCAAATTGGGATACAAAGCTTGCAAAAGCAATAGTCTATTCGTCTCTGATTTGCTTCCTGTGATGGAAAGTTGCGAGTTACGAATTGCAAGTTGCGAGTTGTATGTTAAAAATAAATCCATTATTTGGTAACGGCTTTCAATCCAATTATTGAGATAATCAAAGTACTTATAAAGAACACGCGCCAAAAAGTAGCAGGTTCTTTAAAAACGATAATTCCCACTAAAACACTTCCTACAGCACCAATCCCTGTCCACACAGCATAAGCGGTTCCGATAGGTAATTCTTTTGTTACTTTTACGAGCAATATCATGCTAATGGAAAGACAAACTAAAAAACCTATATACCAGAGAAAAGAGGTATTTCCTGTTGTTTCCTTAGCTTTTCCGAGACAAGTAGCGAAACCTACTTCAAATAATCCTGCTATGATGAGTAAAATCCAGTTCATGTTTTGTTAGGGTAAATGGTTAAGGGTGAAGGGAAATTCAATAATAAAAGTGACTTTTTACCTTTTGCCCTTACCCCAAAATCTTACTTTAATTTCTCGTTATTATGATGTCTGTCGTGATCGCGTTTGGTTTTCAAATCCATTTTTTTATCAAAAGCAGCTTGTAAATCCACTCCTGTTTGATTGGCTAAACACAAAACTACGAAAACTACGTCGGCTAATTCCTCGCCTAGATCTTTGTTTTTATCCGATTCTTTCTCCGATTGCTCGCCATAACGACGGGCGATAATACGAGCTACTTCACCTACTTCTTCGGTAAGTTGGGCCATATTAGTTAATTCATTGAAATAACGAACACCGTGTTCTTTAATCCAATTATCAACTTCTTGTTGGGCGTTTTTTAGATTCATTGTTTGTCTGTTTTATTTTTATTTAAGCTTGGTAATAAAAACGTGTTAAAAAAAGCCATAAGCAATCCAAAGAAAGAAACGCTAAAAAGAAATTGTTCTAATGAATTTATAGAACCTACAAAATACATTAATAAACCATAAATCAATCCATTAATAAAAAAAGAGATTGTGAAATTCTTCCATTTCTGTTTCATTACTCTTTATTTTTAGTGTCAATAATTATAGTAACTGGCCCATCATTAACCAAACTCACTTTCATGTCGGCACCAAATTGTCCGGTTTGTATTTTTTTACCCAATTCTATTTCCATTTGATTAACAAAAGATTCGTAAAGCGGAATTGCAATTTCAGGTTTAGAGGCTTTGATATAACTTGGGCGATTTCCTTTTTTTGTAGCCGCATGTAACGTGAATTGCGAAACGACAATTATTTCGCCATCAATGTCTTTTAATGACAAGTTCATGACTTCATTTTCATCAGGAAATATGCGAAGATTTGCTATTTTTGATGTTAACCAATTGATGTCTTCTTGATTATCGGCATCTTCAATACCAACCAAAACCAATAGCCCTTTTTGAATTTGAGCAACAATTTCGTTATTAATAGTAACTGATGATTCAGAAACCCTTTGTATTACTGCTTTCATAGCCCCCTAACCCCCAAAGGGGGGAATTTATAATTTATACTTTAATATTTATTTCATCATTTTATAACACAATCTTTATAAAGCCCCCTCCTTTGGAAGGGTTTGGAATGCTATTTCCTCGTTTCGTCACTTGCCTTTCTTTGGGCATCGTAAATATCGGCTCGGTATTGTTCGTCGTCCCCTTCTAAAATTTGGATGTAACTTTTATATCTAGACCAGGCAATTTCATCTTTTTCTAATGCAGCTTTTACAGCACAATGCGGTTCGTCTTTATGCAAACAATTGTTGAACTTACATTGGTCTTTCAAAGCGAAAAATTCAGGAAAATAATCCCCAATTTCTTGTTTTTCCATATCAACAATTCCAAAACCTCGAATCCCTGGTGTATCTATAATTTTAGCTCCAAAAGACAAATCAAACATTTCAGCAAATGTTGTGGTGTGTTGTCCTTGCGCATGTGATGATGAAATTTGTTTGGTTTTTAAATTTAATGTAGGTTCTAAAGCATTAACTAATGTGGATTTTCCAACACCCGAATGTCCCGAAAACATGGACACCTTATCTTTCATAAGCGCTTTCAGTTCGTCAATACCTTTTCCAGTTTGAGCTGAAATTCGCAAACATTTATAGCCTATTGAAGCATACACATGTTGTAAATATAATTGTTCATCTAATGCAGGCTCATCGAACGTATCTATTTTGTTAAAGACAATTATGGCTTCAATCCCATAAGCTTCTGCAGTGACTAAAAATCGGTCGATAAAACTAGTAGTTGTTGGTGGATTATTAATCGTAACCAATAAAAAAACCACATCAATATTAGCTGCAATAATATGCACTTGATGCGATAAGTTAACGGATTTTCTAACAATATAATTCTTTCTATCATGAATTGTCGTAATTACACCAGTCGTTTCGTCGGTTGAATTTTCAATATCATAATCTACAATATCCCCCACCGCGATAGGATTGGTGCTTTTAATCCCTTTCATTCTAAATTTACCTTTTATACGGCACTCTAAAAAATCACCATTTTCTGTTTTAATGGTGTACCAACTTCCGGTAGATTTATAAACGATTCCTGTCATGTAAAGTTAGAAGTTAAAAGCTAGAAGTTAGAAAATTTCTAATTCCACTTCGTTAATTGTAGCAAAGATAGTGTTTCTTGTTAAAAACTGTAAACAAAAAAAAGACCGCTTAAAAAGTGGTCTTTAAAATATTTTAAGAAAAATATTAGTATTTATACCCAATACCTTTTTTAATAACTTGAGAACCTCCAAGAGAGTTAGAATTAGCTCCAACAGTTGATTTGTCAGCCGTTTGTAAAATAAATGGGCATCCCATTGCAGCTGCTGCCATTTTTAATTTCTTTTCTGCTTTTTTATCACCTGTATTCCCTGTGTGATAATTAATTAATCCGGTTTTCCCTCTTACTTCGTCTCCTTTTTTAAGACCCGCAATAAAAGCTTTGTCTTCAAGTATTACTACTTTTTCCCAATCATCTTCAGTTTTTACCACAATTTTTTCGGTTACTTCCTCTACTCTTCCCGATTTTCCATAAACAATTTTTTCAATTGCATATTTACTCAAGGTATTTTCAGCGTCTTCTCCATCATATTTAAATATGATAGTAAATTCTTCAAGTTTTACAACTTTTCCGTCTATTACCTCTCCGTTATGCTTGTAAATTTTATCAGCTTGAGCATTAGCTAAAAAACCGATTAATCCTACTACTAAAAATAAAAATTTTTTCATGTGTTTAGTTTCTTTATTAATGATTAATATGGTGCTAATTTATAAAAAGAAATTACTTTGTAACGTATTTCATAAAATATTTATTTCATTACTTTTTCTTGATGAGCTATGCTCTCTTGATGAATTGCTTTAAACAATTGCATTACAAATTCATTACTCAAGCCTTTCTCTTCACCTTCCAAAATCATTTTGC
>JAHRWO010000256.1 GCA_019105125.1 Flavobacterium sp. | reverse complement strand
TTTGAAATTAATTGAATAACCAAACTTAGCAATCACTGTTTGAAGATTGATTAATTTATCTTCATTTGGTTCATCGTGAATTCTGTAAATAAAAGTTTTCTTTTGTTTCCCAATGAATTCTGCTACTTTTCTATTCGCTAACAACATGAATTCTTCAATCAAATGATTCGCATCTTTACTTTGTTTGAAGTACACTCCAATTGGTTCCGCCTCTTCATTCAAATTGAATTTCACTTCCACTTTATCAAACGAAATTGCTCCGGCAGCCATTCTTTTTCTACGAAGAATTTTTGCTAATTCATCCATTTTTAAAGTAGCATCAACTATTGGTTTAGGAACGATATATTCGCTTCCTGTTAATGAAATTTCGGCTGGAATAACATCTGATTTCGTTTCAATTATACTCTGTGCTTCTTCATACGCAAAACGTTGGTCAGAATACGTTACTGTTCGTCCAAACCATGCATCTAAAACTTCTGCTTTATTGTTTAATTGAAAAACAGCTGAAAATGTATATTTTTCTTCATGAGGACGAAGTGAACAAGCAAAATTTGACAAAACTTCAGGAAGCATTGGAACCACTCGATCTACTAAATACACCGAAGTAGCTCTTTTATACGCTTCATCATCTAAAATGGTTCCTTCTTGTAAATAATGTGAAACATCAGCAATATGGACTCCTATTTCATAATTTCCATTTTCTAAAACCTGAAACGATAACGCATCATCAAAATCTTTAGCATCTTTTGGATCAATTGTAAACGTTAAAACATCACGCATATCGCGACGTTTTTTAATTTCTTCTTCTGTGATTGAAGTATCAATTTTATTCGCATACGCTTCTACTTCAATTGGAAAATCATAAGGTAAACCGTATTCCGCTAAAATTGCATGAATTTCAGTGTTGTGTTCACCTGGTTTTCCTAAAACTTTTATTACAGAACCAAAAGGAGAATCGGCTTTTTTAGGCCAATCTTCTAAAGTTACTAAAACAACATCACCATGTTCTGCATCACCAATTTTATTTTTTGGAATGAAGATATCAGTATACATTTTAGCATTCGCAGTGGTTACAAAAGCAAAGTTTTTTTGCACATCAATAACTCCAACAAATTCTGTTTTAGCACGTTCTAAAATTTCTAAAACTTCTGCTTCTGGTTTACGAGAACTTCTTCTGTTGTAGATATACGCTTTTACTTTATCACCATCTAAAGCATGATTTAAGTTGATAAACGGAATAAAAACATCGTCTTCTAATTCGTCACAAACAAAATATCCTGTTTTACGAGAAGTCATATCAACAATTCCTTCGTAATATTCAGCTTTGGAAATAATTTGATATTTTCCAATTTCCGTTTCGTGAATTTTATCTTGTGCTTTTAGAATTTTTAAATCTCTAATTATTTCGTTTCGGCTTTTAGTATCGCTTAATTCTAAAACGGCAGCTATTTGTTTGTAATTAAAAGATTTAGAAGGTTCTCTTGAAAGTATTTTAAATATTTGTGCAGTAAAATCTTTTGGTTTCTTTCCTAATTTTTTTGGTTTCTTACTCATTGTATCATTTCTAATTAATGCTGAAAGTTACGAAATTGTTATAAGTAATTGGTAAGAGAGGCTCAGTTTTAATGAAAAAATAACTTTTCGTATATTTGTGAAATAACGAAAAATGTAAAAGATATGAATGATTTTGTAGTAGTTGCTATTTTTAACAACCAAAGAGAAACCATGAAATTAAGAAGTGTATTGGAACGAAAAAAAATTCCTTACATTATTCAAGATGAAACTGTAGTATCGGTTGATCCATTACAAAGTATTGGTTTTGGAAACATTACTTTGAAAGTAGAAGAACAAAATGTAGAACAAGTGAAAAAGATACTTGTCGAATTAAAAAAAGAAAAATTAATTGTTCAATAAAAATTTAGGATTTACTTATTGTGAATCCTTTTTTATTTCATCACATGGAAAACTTTATAACCGTTGCTATTTTTAACTACCAACACGAAACATTAATTATTAAAAATTTACTAGAGCAAGAAGGAATTGCTTACTTTTTTGAAAACGAAACCATCGTTGGAATCGATCCTTTTGCCACAATAGCTTATGGCGGCATCAAATTAAAAGTACATCCAAACGATGAAGCAACCGTAAAAGAAATTCTAAAAAAACTTAATGAAGACGATCATTTAAAAATTGTTTAGCTTTTTAAAGTTGAAAGTTTTCAACATATATTAAAAACAATAAAAAATATTTTTAATTAAATTTAAATTTATGATGGTTATTATAGCGTGTTAATATGTGGAATAAGTTTTTTAATAAAACCTTTTTTTAAAAGTTATTCTTAGTTATACAAACTAATTAACAATGGTATTTTTATTTAATGAATTGAAAATCTGAAGTATTTTAATTTTTAATTTCTAGTTATCAACAACTGTTAAAATTAAATTTCATAGTTAGATTGTAAATAAGTTTACTTGTTAATTTATGTTAATAACCTTTAAAATTCTTTTAATAATTTTTCAACAAAAAAGAATAACTCTACTTGATTTTTTCATTTCTATTTTGGATTAAGAAATTTTTCTTTACAACCTAAAAAAACTTCTAAATTTCTATCCAAAGTTGTTAACAATTGATGTTAAATTAATTTTAGTTGATTATCAATGAATTACGTAAAGTAATTAACATATCAAAATTTTATCGATGAATGTTTAAATAAATCGTTGATTTTAAACAAATTAATTAAAAAAACATCAAAATAATAATCCTTTTATTATTACTCCTATTTCTTTAGTATTTTTGCATACACAAAACACACAACAACTTATGAAAATTTCAATTGGAAATGACCACGCTGGTCCAGATTATAAAAAAGCTATTGTTGAATTCTTAGAAGAAAAAGGGCACATCATTTTTAATCACGGAACCGATACTTTTGATAGCGTAGATTATCCTGATTTTGGTCATCCAGTAGCTTATGACGTAGAAAGCAAAAAAGCCGATTTAGGAATTGTAATTTGTGGTTCTGGAAACGGAATTGCTATGACAGCCAACAAACACCAAGATATTCGTGCGGCTTTATGTTGGACAAAAGAAATTGCTGCTTTAGCACGCCAACATAATGATGCTAATATTATTAGTATTCCAGCTCGTTATACTTCTATTCAACAAGCAGTTGAAATGGTAGATACGTTTTTAAATACGCCATTTGAAGGTGGAAGACACGGAAATCGTGTAAAAAAAATCGCTTGTAAATAATCCAAAATTTAAAATCAATTCAAATGGAACTTCTAAAAATAGATTTGAATTGTATTAAAAACACTTATAAAAAACGACCATGTGATTCTCACAAAGGAAAACATGGTCATGCTTTGTTAATTGCAGGAAGCACTGATAAAATGGGTGCTGCGATTATTGCTTCAAAAGCTTGTTTACGTTCAGGTGTCGGGTTGTTAACCGTTGCTTTTTCTCCTGAAAACAAAGGCGTTCTTTTCAATTCAATTCCCGAAGCGATGTATGCTAATACTTGTGTGATGAACGATTTATCTCCTTACAATGCTATTGGAATTGGTCCCGGAATTGGAGTAGATAAAATCAGACTGCAATACATTTACGAATTATACGAAAACAAACTTCCTGTTGTTTTGGATGCCGATGCTTTGAATTTAATTGCGAAATACAAAATCGATTGGAAAAATTTTAATTTTCCATTTATACTAACACCACATCCAAAAGAATTTGACCGATTATTTGGCGAACATCATTCTGAATCTGAAAGAAGAATTACAGCGATTCAAAAAGCCAAAGAATTAAAAGGTGTTATTGTTTTAAAAGGACATAAAACTTTCATCACTGACGGAACTCAGAATTTTGAAAATACAACAGGTAATTCAGGTTTAGCAAAAGGCGGTTCGGGTGATGCGTTAACCGGAATGATTACTTCGTTTTTAGCCCAAGGTTATACAACTTTAGAAGCTGCCAAATTAGGCGTTTATCTTCATGGATTAGCTGCTGATATTACACTTCAAACACAAAGCGAAGAAAGCATGTTAATAACAGATGTAATCGACAATATCGGATTAACTTTTAAACGTTTGAATTCCGAAATACAATAAAATAATCTTAAGTATCGCAATTGCATAAAAACTCAAAATAAAAGAAAATTTATTGGTTTTGTGCTTGAAAAGATACATGCTTACAATTCCTCCAATAGTTCCACCAATTCCAGCCAATAAAAGTAAACTGAATTCTGAAATTCGTCTTTTATTCTTTTTAGCTTGCCATTTATCGTAGCCAAATGTTAAAAAACAAAGGCTGTTAATCACAATTAAATAAATAAATAGTACTTCCAAAAGCTAATAATTTTGTCCAAAGATAGTATTTTAGCAGTTCAATTTTATTTACAATGACCAATATCCAATTCATTCAAAACCAAACCAACATTGCTCCAAAAAGCATTGAAGCTACTATAAAATTACTTTCAGAAGATTGTACGATTCCGTTTATTTCGCGTTACCGAAAA
>JAHRWO010000207.1 GCA_019105125.1 Flavobacterium sp. | reverse complement strand
ATAATATCTGTATAAAAATCATGGTTTAAATACGTGCGATTTATATCTAACAAATAATCATCAGAACAGAAAATAAGTGTAACATCTCCCAACTGTTTATCGAAACGTGAAACCACATCAAAAAACCATGAATTAATGAAGGACTCATTTACTTCTGATAAATCAGGAAAATTTTGATAACAAATCTCAACCATGAATAATGAAAATCAAAGTTACTTCATTTCCCTTATCGTTATAAACTACTTCATCTGCTAAATTGCGCATCAGAAAGACACCACGACCTGATTCGTTATTAATGTTTTCTGGTGCAGTTGGATCGGGTAAATTTCCATGATCAAATCCAGAACCTGAATCTCTGATTCTAAAACTGATGGATTCATGAGTTTTAAAAAAATCAATTTCAACAAAAGTGCTGGCATTTTGTTTATTCCCATGAATTATGGAATTATTAACAGCTTCAGTGACTGCTATCAAAACATTGCCATAAATGTCTTCATCGTGAGAAAAGGGTGAACATACCTTATCAATAAACATTTCAACTTTAGAAATGTTGGTTAAAGTTGAGGGAATAGTTAACGAATCAATTAAAGTAAACCCATCATTCATATATAAAACAATATTAAATTATTTCTTGTTGAAATATTTAGAAGCCATTGTTTTATAATATAGAGATAAATCTGGTTCAACACTTCTAACTAAATCAACTTGAAGTTTATTTAATCGGTTATACTCTTTAAACTGAATAAGGTTACTATAATTCGAATTTTTTCCTGAAACAGATTCACGCTTCTCTTCAAAACCACGAGTGCGCATGGCAGATTCAGCTTCTAATAAACGTGTTAAAATATCTTGTTGTCTTCTAACTAAATCCGAAGAAAAGTTTTTGTTAATCAAATCGTTTACTTGCTTATCTAGGTCGTTTAACAAGGGATTTAACTTATTGCCAGTGCCAGAACCATCTTTGTTAAGTTGGTCTCGCATACGTTCTAATTGTTGTCTTAAAGCAGATTGTTGAGCAGCCATTTTTGCAAGTTCCATGTTTGATATTCCAGGTAAAGGCATACCGTTATCACCTGGTTTATCTCCAGGAGATTTACCACCAGGGTTGGCGCCTTTCTTTAATTTATCTAATTGATTTTTTAAAATCTCTTTCATTGACTCTCCAGACATTTCACCATCAGAAGGTTTTTTTCCTGAACCATTCGGATTGGAACATGAGCCTGAACCAGACATTTTTGGATTTCCTTCTCCTTGCATTTGTTGTAAACTTTCATTTAACATCAAAGCAAGGTTGTTGTAGGAGGTCATAACATATTGCTGATGCACCAATAATGGTCTTAACTGACGTTCTCTATATTCATTCGAAATAAGAGAAAAATTACTTTTTATATCAGCTAATTCTTTATCTATAAATGAACTGATCTTTGGTTGACGTTTAGCAATTGAAAGTAAACTATCTTCAACAGATTTAGAATCATCAATAATTCGTCTTTGTAATTTTCCTAATCTAGTATAACGTTGATCATACTCTTTAAGTATACCAAAAGACTTCATAATTCTTTCCTGATCTAAACTTAATGAAATTAGATTTTCTAATAAAACACGAATAGATTTCATGTCTTCTTGATTTTGTTTGGATTTAGAAGCTTCTTGCTGTTGGTTTAATTGATCAGACAATTTTTTCATGTCATCAGCTGCACCTTTTTGATTGGAAGAAGCTTTAGATTTTGAATCTTTATTTAAATTGTCTTTAGCTTTATTCAATTGATCTGAAATAGAATTTTGTAATTCTTTGTTCGTATCCAAATTCATCGGTCTTTCTAAATCATTATTCAATTTATCAAGTTCTTCTAGGTTCTTTTTA
This sequence comes from Flavobacterium sp., assembly GCA_019105125.1. Classification (GTDB taxonomy): domain Bacteria; phylum Bacteroidota; class Bacteroidia; order Flavobacteriales; family Flavobacteriaceae; genus Flavobacterium. The sequence continues at coordinate 2,247 of JAHRWO010000207.1, read as the reverse complement.
AGAGTGTCAAACTTATTAGATAAGTCTTCTTGTTTTATTAATAATTCCTTAGAGTCTGCATTTTTATCTTTTGCTTGTTGAGATAATTCCTCTTGCAATTTCGACAATTCTTGAAGTTCCTTTTCAAGAGCATCAATCTTTTCATCAACCTGCATACGCTTCAACATCTCAAGTGTTCGATCCATTTGAGATTTCAATTTTTCAGAAGAATTGTTTAATTTTTCAGACTCTTGTTTAGCTTGATTGGTTTGTTGCTTTTCAAGCAAATTTGTAAGTTCTTCAAGCAACTTTTTTAACTCATCATCCATAACTTCATTCAGCAATTTATCAATTAATTCTTGTTGTTCAAGAATAGATTGATCTTGTTCAGTGAGTTTTGACTTCTCTTCATTACTGGCAGCAAATTTTTCTTTAATGGTCAACAACTCTTGTTGTAATTGTAATTGTTGATTCTTTAATGATTGTAATTGATCTAACGTTTTAAAATCATTCCCATTTTTTTGTGAAAGCTCTTTCTGGAATTTTGAAATGTCTTTTTTAAACTTATCTGTTTTATCTAAAACTTGTTTCAAAGAAGACTTCAAGGATTCATTTGTCTCATCACGACGAGAGTTCAAATCTATCAAAGATGGCAATTGGTAAATAAAACTTTGAGATAACGATTGTTTAGAACCGTTGATTTTATCATTATCATTTACAGAAAAGAAATAAGAAATTTTATCATTTAGTTGAATGCTATCACGACTAAAATCGACTGCAAAATCAAATTTTTGAGACAAGCCACTTACTTTAGAAACAGGAAAGCTTCTTTTAATTTGTTTACCATTTTCACGCGAAATGATGTAATGGAAATTTAAAGAAGTAAGACCATAATCATCGGATATCGAACCTTCAAAATAGCGAATCGAAGACTTAATTGAGTCAACAAATTCTGTAACAGAAATAAGAGGATAAGCATCTTTAATGATAGAAACAGAAACTATAGAAGTGTCTATAATAGGAAGAAAAGAATTCTTTAAGAAAAAATGAAACTTATCGTCTTTTGTTAAAATAGTAGAAAAATTAATTTGTTGGGAATTATAAGATTTAAAGAATTGTAAGGATTGAACACGAATAGAAGAAACATTTTTTGCGTGTAAAAACCAATCTATTCGCGTGCCTTCAGGTACAGAAATATCTGCAACATTTGAAACAAATTCGTTCTTTCTATGTAAATATTTAGGAAAAATTAAATGGGCTTGTAGTTTCCCTAAAGAAGATTTCCCAAGAACTTTAACATTAAATTCTTTAGAAGAATAGCCATCACTTTTTAAATAGAAAGAAAAATTAGAAGTTAAATTGTCAAAAGGCAACTCAAAAACATTTTTCTTAATCCGCTTTAGCTGAAAAGTTCCTCTAGACGAAAAAACAGTAACATTTTCAGGAATATACATACCAGTAATCTTAACCTTAATAGTATAATTTGAACCTTCTTGAATATCTGAAAGATGAGATAACAGTAAAAAATTAAAAGGAGCTTCTTGAGCTTTAGTGAAATTAACTACATTAGAAGACCCTTTAAGAATTAATGAAGGGCTAACATAAAATAATGAAATAAAAAGTATTACAACAGGTAATACAAATTTTATGTATCGTTTAGATTTATCATACTTTACAGCATCAGCGAACTTAACTGATAATAAATCATTTGAGCGCTGATAAACACTTGCTCTAATTAATTCATAATTTGCAGAAGACGAAGACTCATTACTTAATTGTAACGTATTCAACAAACGATCGGAAATAGAAGGAAAGAAAGTGCCAATAATTTTAGCTGCCTGATAACGATTTATTTGATTTCCAAAAGAGAAAAGTTTGAGTATAGGTATAATAAAAAACTTAACTACAAAATACGAATTTGAAACAACAAAAAACAGTAAAAAGAAAAATCGAATGACGCTGGAAAAACGGCCAAAATATTCTAAAGTAGAAACCAGTAACCATGACGTTAAAAGGAATCCAATAATAAAAATAAACCCTTTAAGGATTTCACTTTTATAATACTTTCGAATAAAAGAATCTATTTGTTCTAATAAAGCATCAAAGGCATTCATGAAATCGTTTCAATTTAATTTACTAAGTTATGAAAGAAAAAAAAGATAGGAAATACAAAAAAAAAAATTGAATGTAAATCATCTTAAAAAAGTATAATATATCGTTATTTTTGCAAAAAAAATCAATATGCACTCTGAAAAAGTACGTGTACGC
>JAHRWO010000202.1 GCA_019105125.1 Flavobacterium sp. | reverse complement strand
CTATGCTCTCTTGATGAATTGCTTTAAACAATTGCATTACAAATTCATTACTCAAGCCTTTCTCTTCACCTTCCAAAATCATTTTGCCTAAAATTTCATTCCAACGTTGGTTGTGTAAAATCGCAACATTTTTTTCTTTTTTTAGCAATCCGATTTTATCTGCGACTTTCATTCGGTTACCCAAAATCTCGAGTATTTTTTCATCAAACTCATCTATTTGCATACGCAATTTTGCCATTTTTTGATTGTATTCACTCTCATCATCGGTAACTTTTCTAACTTTTAAATTCAAAAACATTTGTTTTAAAGTAGTTGGCGTTACTTGTTGGGCCGCATCACTCCAAGCATTATCTGGGTCGATGTGGGTTTCGATAATTAAGCCATCGTAATTCAAATCTAAGGCTTGTTGTGACACTTCTTGAATCATATCGCGCTTTCCAGTAATGTGCGAAGGGTCGCAAATTAAAGGCAAATCGGGAAAACGATTTTGCATATCGATAGCAATTTGCCATTCAGGATTATTACGATATTTTGTTTTTTCGTAAGTTGAAAATCCTCTGTGAATTACGCCTAATTTCTTGATATTCGCATTATACAATCGTTCTAAACCACCAATCCATACAGACAAATCAGGATTTACAGTGTTCTTTAATAAAACGATTTTATCTTTACCTTGCAAAGCATCGGCAATTTCTTGAACGGCGAAAGGGTTTACGGTTGTTCTTGCACCAATCCACAATACATCAATATCGTATTCTAATGCTAATTTTACGTGAGCTGCTGTAGCGACTTCGGTTGCCATTAACAAACCGGTTTCTGCTTTGGCTTTTTGCAACCATTTCAACCCGATTTCTCCCACGCCTTCAAAACCTCCAGGACGCGTTCTGGGTTTCCAAATTCCAGCACGAAAAATCGACACATCAGAATCTTTCAATTCGTGTGCTATTTTTAAAACTTGTTCCTCGGTTTCCGCACTGCACGGACCCGCGATGACTAAGGGATGATTCAAGTGAAAATCATCTAACCAAGTGTGAAATTCTTTTTTATTTTCCATAACAATCAATTGTTGCAAAATTACAATTAATTCTGCTTAATAATTATAAAATTAAATTAAAAACAGCCTTCAAAATCGAATTGTTTTCATAAAAATTTAAGTAGAAAATACTTTTTCAAATCAATTTGAGTTCTATTAAAAAAAGTTACTTTTGCTAAAATTTACAAGTTATGTCGATAGAAGTTCAAAATATTTCGAAAAATTACGGAGACCAAAAAGCGTTGGATAACGTTAGTTTTTCTGTAAAAAAAGGAGAAATAGTAGGTTTTTTAGGCCCTAACGGCGCTGGAAAATCAACACTAATGAAAATCCTGACTACTTATTTATCAGCAGATAGTGGAACAGCTAAGGTTAACGAGCACGATGTGACTGCCGCACAAAAAGAAGTTCAAAAATCAGTAGGATACTTACCAGAACATAATCCGTTATATTTGGATTTATATGTAAAAGAATATTTAACTTTTAATGCAGATCTTCATAATGTGGCCAAATCGAGAATTGATGAAGTAATTACTTTAACAGGATTAACTCCTGAAAGTCATAAAAAAATAAGTGAACTATCCAAAGGATATCGTCAACGCGTAGGATTAGCAACAGCTTTATTACACAATCCAGATGTGATGATTTTAGACGAACCAACTACTGGTTTAGATCCAAACCAGTTAGTTGAAATTCGCGATTTAATAAAAAACATTGGAAAAAATAAAACCGTTTTTCTATCAACACATATTATGCAAGAAGTAGAAGCTATCTGTGACAGAATTATCATCATCGATAAAGGAAAAATAGTTACCGATAAAAAACTAAATAATTTAGTTGACGAAGAAGCGGAACAAATCATTGAAGTAGAATTTGACAAAAAAGTTAATGAAAATATATTTAACGCGCTTCCTAATTTAAAGAGCGTCAAAAATACCCACGATTTAGTGTGGGAATTAACCTTTTCTTCAACGTCAGATATGCGCCCAAATTTATTTGATTTTGCACAAGACCATCAATTAAGAACCTTACAAATCGTATTAAAAAGCAAAAATTTAGAGCAGATTTTCAGAGAAAAAACAACAAAAAAATAATTAAAATATTTCTTTAGCAATAGCTTTAATATTTTCTGCCTTACCCATGGAATAATAATGCAAAACCGGAATTCCTGCTTGAACCAAACCTTTACTTTGTTCAATGCACCATTCAATTCCAATTTGCTTTACTACATCATTATCTTTTGCTTTAACTACTGCCATTATCAGATCATCGGGCAAATCAACTTTAAAACGATGTGGAATTAAGTTTAACTGTTTTTTTGTGGCTATTGGTTTTAGTCCAGGTATGATCGGAACAGTAATCCCCGCTGTTCTGCATTTATTTACAAAATCAAAAAATTTTTGATTGTCAAAAAACATTTGGGTTATAATATAATCAGCACCATTTTTAATTTTCTGTTTTAAAAAATGAATATCACTATCCATACTTGGTGCTTCCATATGCTTTTCAGGATAACCCGCAACACCTATACAAAAATCCGTTTTAGTTGAATTTTGTAAGTCTTCGTCTAAATAAATTCCGTTATTTAAATTATATATTTGCGCCACTAGCTCAGAAGCATATGCATGACCTTCTCTTTCGGGTTTGAAATAAGTTTCGCTTTTTACTGCATCACCACGAAGAGCAACGACATTTTCGATGCCTAAAAAATCTAAATCAATTAATAGATTCTCCGTATCTTCTTTCGTAAAACCGCCACACAAAATGTGTGGAATAGCATCTACCTGATATTTATTTTGAATTCCGGCACAAATACCAACAGTTCCTGGTCGTTTTTTAACTACTTTTTTCTGAAGCAAACCGTTTTCTAACTCTTTGAATTCATATTCCTCTCGATGATAGGTAACATCAATAAAAGGGGGATTAAACTCCATCAGTGGATCTATCCCGTCAAAAATAGATTGAATGTTTTGCCCTTTTAAAGGCGGTAAAATCTCGAAGGAGAACAAAGGTTTTCCGTTGGCGTTTTGTATATGTTCAGTTACTTTCATGTTTTTATTTTCAGGTTTCAGGTTTCAATTTTCAGGTTAGTTGAGAAACTTGAAACTTGAAACAAATATTTAATCTGCTAAATTGGGTGACAGCCATTTTTCGGCTAATTCAATACTAATATTTCTTCTTTTGGCGTAATCTTCTAATTGGTCTTTTTTAATTTTCCCTAAACCAAAATATTTACTTTCTGGATTCGCAAAATAATAACCCGAAACTGAAGCTGCTGGCCACATCGCCATACTTTCGGTTAACTTTACTCCTATTTCTTGTTCCACCTTTAATAATTTCCAAATCGTTGGTTTTTCCAAATGATCAGGACAAGCAGGATAACCCGGAGCAGGACGAATTCCTTTATATTTTTCTTTGATTAATTCGTCATTTGATAAAATCTCATCAGAAGCGTAGCCCCAAATTTCTTTTCTAACTTTTAAATGTAAGTATTCTGCAAAAGCTTCTGCTAATCTATCTCCCAAAGCTTTTACCAAAATCGAGTTGTAATCGTCTAATTGTTTTTCGAATTCCGAAGCTTTTTCATCTACTCCAAAACCAGTTGTAACACAGAAACATCCAATATAATCTTTTTTCCCAATTTCTTTCGGGGCTATAAAATCTGCTAAAGCGATATTGGGAGCCCCTGCTGTTTTTTGAGATTGCTGTCTTAAACTCAGGAACTTCTCGACTCCGCTCGAAGTGACAAGCTCAATATCATCATGATTTATTGTATTCGCTGGAAAAATTCCTAAGATTCCTTTTGCTGTGAACCATTTTTCTGAAACAATTTTAGCAAGCATTTTTTGGGCATCTTCAAAAAGATTAGTTGCTTGTTCTCCTACAATTTCATCAGTCAAAATCGCTGGAAATTTTCCGTACAATTCCCATGATTGAAAAAACGGAGTCCAATCAATAAAATCTACTAATTCTGAAAGTTTAACTTCAATGGTTTTGGTTCCAATGAAATTTGGTTTTACGGGTTCGTAATTATCCCAATCGATTTTGAGTTTATTTTTACGCGCTTCTTCAATCGATAAGAAATTTTTCTCTCGACTTCTGTTCAAATAACCTTCACGAAGTTTGTCATATTCTTCACGAAGCGATTTTGCATAAGTAATTTTTGTGTCAGATTGTAATAAATGGGTTGCAACGGTTACTGCACGAGAAGCATCGTTTACATGCACCACCGTTTCCTTATATTCTGGAGCAATTTTCACGGCAGTGTGCGCACGAGAAGTTGTCGCACCACCAATCATTACGGGGATTTTGATATTCAGTTTATCCATTTCTTTGGCTAAATACACCATTTCGTCCAAAGAAGGCGTAATCAAACCACTCAAACCGATAATATCTACATTCTCCTTAACTGCCGTTTCAATGATTTTTTCAGGCGGAACCATCACCCCTAAATCGATGATTTCGAAATTATTACAAGCTAAAACTACTGAAACAATGTTTTTACCAATATCGTGTACATCACCTTTTACAGTTGCCATCAATACTTTTCCAGCTGAAGAAGATTTTCCATCTTTTGAAGCTTCAATATAAGGAAGTAAATATGCTACTGCTTTTTTCATTACACGAGCCGATTTTACAACTTGCGGCAAGAACATTTTTCCACTTCCGAATAAATCACCCACCACATTCATTCCGTTCATAAGGTGATTTTCGATAACTTCGATAGGTTTTTCAACTAACTGACGCGCTTCTTCTACATCAATTTCAATAAACTCATCAATTCCTTTTACTAACGAATGCGTTAATCGTTCTTGAACTGAGCCATTTCGCCATTCAGCAATAGCTTTTTCATTTGATTTCACATCGCCTTTGAAACTTTCGGCTAATTCTAATAAAAGCTCGGTAGCATCTTCTCTTCTGTTTAATAAAACATCTTCCACATGTTCCAACAAAACCGGGTCGATTTCATCATAAATCTCTAACATTTCCGGATTTACAATTCCCATTGTCATACCATTTTGAATGGCATGATACAAGAACGCAGAATGCATCGCTTCACGAACTTTATCGTTTCCACGGAAAGAAAAAGACACATTACTAACTCCGCCCGAAACATTTGCATACGGAAGATTTTCGCGAATCCATTTGGTTGCTCGGAAGAAATCTAAAGCATTTAGTTTGTGTTCTTCCATTCCGGTTGCGACTGGAAAAATATTGGGATCAAAAATGATGTCTTCGGCTGGAAAACCTACTTGGTCCACTAGAATATCATAACTTCTTTTACAAATTTCGATACGTCTTTCGTAAGTATCCGCTTGACCGTTTTCGTCGAAAGCCATTACGATTACAGCAGCTCCGTATCGTTTGATTAATTTGGCATGATGAATAAAAGCAGCTTCTCCTTCTTTTAACGAAATCGAATTCACCACACCTTTTCCTTGAATAACTTTCAACCCAGCTTCAATGATTTCCCATTTCGAAGAATCAATCATTACTGGAACTCGGGCAATATCGGGTTCGGCTGCTATTAGATTTAGAAATTTAGTCATCGCATAAACGCCATCTAACATTCCTTCATCCATATTAACATCGATGATTTGCGCACCACCTTCAACTTGAGCACGTGCAATTTCAAGCGCTTCATCGTATTTTTCTTCTTTAATTAATCGAAGAAATTTTCTAGAACCGGTTACGTTTGTTCGTTCTCCAACGTTTACAAAATTGGTTTCTGGAGTTACAATCAAAGGTTCTAAACCTGATAATTTTAAATATTTATCGGAATTATAACTCATTACTTATTCTTTTATAGTGTTTCGCAACATCTTTCCAAAAGGATTTATTGTTGCTCACGTATTGGCAAACCCAACTTCGTTGCGACTGTAAAAATGTTTCGAAATTTATTTTTATTGTTCTGTTTTTCATTGTAATATTTTTTTGCCACAGATTTCACTGATTAAACGGATTTCAATTGTTGCGTCCTAAGTTGAAATTCTTTTGCTACCTCAGCGATTAATTTGATATGCTCTGGGGTTGTTCCGCAACATCCACCGATGATATTCACTAAATTTTCTTGTAAATATTCACGAATCAATTGCTGCATTTCTTCAGGCGTTTGGTCATATTGTCCGAAGGCATTGGGTAAACCTGCATTTGGATGTGCTGAAATATTTAACGAGGTGTTATTTCCTAATCGTTTCAAATACGGCTTTAATTGGTCGGCTCCTAAAGCACAATTAAATCCAACACTCAACAAAGGAATATGTGAAATCGAAATCAAAAAAGCTTCCACGGTTTGACCCGAAAGCGTTCTTCCAGAAGCATCTGTAATTGTTCCTGAAACCATTACTGGAATATCGATATTGCGTTCCTCTTTCACTTCCTCAATCGCAAACAAAGCGGCTTTTGCATTTAACGTATCAAAAATCGTTTCTACTAAAAGTAAATCGCAACCGCCATCAATTAAAGCCTCGACCTGTTGTTTGTAGGCGATTTTTAGGTCGTCGAAATTCACAGCTCGAAATCCTGGGTCATTTACATCAGGCGACATCGATGCTGTTCGGTTTGTTGGACCAATGGAACCTGCTACAAATCTTGGTTTATCTGTAAATTCATCAGCAACTTCACAAGCGATTTTTGCTGATTGAAAATTCAACTCATAGACTAAATCTTCCATGTGATAATCCGCCATTCCGATAGTAGTTCCCGAAAAAGTATTGGTTTCTACAATATCGGCACCTGCTTCAAAATAAGCGCGATGTACCGATTTTACAGCTTCGGGTTGAGTAATGGAAAGTAAATCGTTATTTCCTTTTAATGGATGTGGAAAATCTTTGAAACGTTCGCCTCTAAAATCTTCTTCTTCAAATTTATAACGTTGCAACATCGTTCCCATCGCTCCATCGAGTACGAGAATTCGTTTTTTGATTTCTTCTTGAATTTTTGACATTGTATTCTCTCACAAAGGCTAATTGCCTAATTTCTCTTTATTAACTTAATTTGTTACCGTAGAAAGTTGGAGAGCAATTCTAACGTTATCTGCTTCCGATAAAAATCGGAATAGAATGTAGCACCTTTCCACTGGCGCGGGAGGTTGCTAAGCTTTCACAGGGTCTATTCCCTCCAGCTTTCGTGATAACAAACACTATAATTATGAACACTGCAAATGTAGTGACAAAATTGAAATAATGAAATATTTTCTAAAATTTCATTAAAAAAATAATTTTTATAGATTTATATTCTAAATAAATAATTTTAAACAGAAAATAAATCTATAAAATAATTCAAAAACTTTTATTCTAACGCTTGTTTTAAGTCGTTAATTACATCTTGAACCGTTTCCAAACCCACAGAAACACGCACCAAACCATCTGTAATACTAACTGCCAAACGTTCTTCTTCTGTTAATTTACTATGCGTTGTGGAAGCTGGATGCGTTACAATCGAACGCGTGTCACCTAAATTCGCAGACAACGAACACAATTTGATTTTATCCAAAAACTTTCTTCCCGATTCAATTCCACCTTTGATTTCGAAAGCTACGATGTTTCCTCCTAATTTCATTTGCTTTTTTGCGACATCATATTGCGGATGAGATTTCAAAAACGGATATTTCACTGAAGCTACATTCGGATGAAATTCTAAAAATTCGGCCACTTTTAAAGCGTTTTCGCAATGTTTTTCGATACGAACCGGCAACGTTTCTAAACTTTTAGACAATACCCAAGCATTGAAAGGCGACAAGGCCGGACCAGTATTTCGGGAAAACAAATAAATTTCACGAATTAAATCAGAACGTCCAACGGTTACTCCACCTAAAACCCTTCCTTGACCATCGATTAATTTGGTAGCAGAATGAATCACTAAATCGGCACCAAATTGAATTGGATTTTGGATGTATGGTGTGGCAAAACAATTATCGATAATCAAAATCAGATTGTGTTTTTTGGCGATTTTTCCCAATAATTCTAAATCTAAAATATCAACCGCTGGATTGGTTGGTGACTCTGCGTAAAGAATTTTCGTGTTTGGTTGGATGAAATTTTCAATCGTTTCTGGTTGGTTGACATCGAAATACGAAGTGGCGATGTTCCATTTTGGAAAATATTTAGTAAACAACGTATGCGTCGAACCAAAAACACTACTTGCCGAAACAATATGATCTCCCGAATTCAACAAAGCAGCAAAAGTAGAATATACCGCCGCCATTCCTGTTGCGAAAGCGTAACCGTCTTCTGCTCCTTCCATTTGACAAATTTTTTCAACAAATTCGGATGTGTTGGGATTGGAAAATCGGCTGTAAATATTGCGTTCTTTCTCCTCAGCAAAAGAAGCGCGCATGTCTTCGGCATCTTCAAAAATAAAACTGGAAGTTAAATATAACGGAACGGAATGTTCTAAATATTGTGTGCGATCTAATTGCGTTCTGATGGCTTGGGTTTCTAATCCTAAATTTTGGTTGCTCATTTTTTTGTTTGTTGAATTGTTTAATCGTTGAACTGTTAAAGTGTAAAACCCACAAGACTTTTAAAATCTTGCAGGTTTTGAGTTTGGGTGGTTATAATTTTTTTTCGGATAAGCGTAAAATATCGCCAAAAACACCTCTTGCGGTTACAGATGCTCCTGCTCCAGCACCTTGAATTACGATAGGTTGTTCGCCGTAAGATTCTGTGTAAATTTCAAAAATAGAATCCGAACCTTTTAACGAACCTAAAGCTGAATTGGTTGGAACCGAAATTAGTTTTACTTCTAATTTCCCTTTGTCTTGTTGTAAATCACCCGATAATTCACCGATGTATCTCAGCACTTCATTTGGACCCTGAGCGTCTTTGATGTTTTGGTAAATTCCGTCTAATTCAGATAAACGCTTTAGAAAATCTGAAGTATTTCCTTCTCGCAAAGCTTCTGGAATTAAGTTTTGGATTTGAATTTCTTCGAACTCGTTTTGCAAATCTAATTCACGTGCTAAGATTAATAATTTTCGACCAACGTCGTTTCCGTTTAAATCCTCTCTTGGGTCTGGCTCTGTAAAACCTTTGTCAATGGCCTCTTGTAATACTTCGCTGAATTTCTTGTTTTCTACCGAAAAATTATTGAATAAATAACTCAATGTTCCTGAGAAAACACCTTTGATTTTGGTGATATTTTCACCTGATAAATGCAGTAATTTTATCGTATCAATTAAGGGTAAACCTGCGCCAACATTGGTCTCATACAAATATTCTTTTTGGTTATCTTTCAGCACTTTACGTAGTTTTTTGTAAAAATCAAAACTTACGGTATTCGCAACTTTATTAGAAGAAATTAAATCGAAACTATTTTCAGCTAACGAAATGTAATTTTCGATAAAAGTTGCACTTGCGGTGTTGTCAATTGCGATTAAATTTTCCAAATGGTGCTCTTTGGCGTAAGCGATAATATCTTCTACTTTATATTCCTGACCTTTATCTTCTAAAGTCGCTTTCCAATTTTCGCTAATTCCAAATTTATTCAACAAGACTTTCTTTGAATTCGCTATCGCAAAAACATTCAGTTTAATTCCTTTTCGTTTCTCGATATTTTTCACAGATTCTAAAATTTGGGAAATCAAAGTTCCGCCAACCGTTCCGTGACCAAAAATGGCTATATTGATTTTTTTCGCTACTCCAAAAATTTCGCCATGAATTACATTTAAAGCACGTTTGAATTCATCTTGACTGATGACCAAACTGATATTTCTTCCCGTAACGGTATTATTCAACAAAATCGGCGTGATTTTATTTCGGATTAAAGCCGTGTAAGGTTTATGGAAATTTGTTAAATCTTGTCCAATTATAGAAATCACAGCAATGTTATCGTTTACCGAAATTTTATTGACATCTTTCGTATAAAAATCAGTTTCAAATTCTTTTTCCAAGCCAACTAATGCTTTCGAAGCCTTATCAGAACTCACTACTAAACCAATTCCTCTTTCCGAAGAACCTTGCGAAATAATACTAACACTAATATCGTTTTCAGCCATTACTCGGAAAATTCTTGCATCGACACCAGTTTTTCCTAATAAACCTCTTCCTTCTAAATTTATCAACGAAACATTCGTTAAAACCGAAAGCGATTTTATGCCTTCATTGGTTTGTTCAGAAGTGATTAATGTTCCATCATTTTCAGGATTAAATGTGTTTAAAATGCGTAATGGAATATTTTTTTCTACCAAAGGAATAATGGTTTTGGCATGTAAAATTTGCGCTCCAAAATTCGCTAACTCATTCGCTTCGTTGAACGATAATCGCTCGATTTTTTTCGCATCGGAAACTAAATCAGGATTAGCCGTGAAAATTCCATCAACGTGTGTGTAATTTTGAAATTCTTCGGCGTTTAGATAATTTGCTAACAAGGAAGCGGTGTAATTACTCCCATTTCTTCCTAAAGTGGTGGTTTCATTATGTAAAGTTGAACCTATAAAACCGGTTACAATGTTGACTTTATCGGTGTTTTTTTCGAAATAATCTAACACATTTCGCTTTGAAACAGCGTCTATTGGTTGGGCATTTCCAAAGTTGATATCGGTTTTAATTAATTGACGTGAATCTGTAAATTGTGCTTTGATACTGTTTTCGTTTAAAACATTAGCGACGTATTTTGCGGATAAAATTTCGCCATACGCAATGACTTGATCTTTGATTTTTTCGCTGTAATCTCCTAATAGCGAAACGCCTTCTAGTAATTTCTGCAAAACCGAGAATTCTTCTTCGAAGATATTTTCTTTCAAACCTTCCAATTGGTATTTTTTGAATTGCTCAAAATCCGCTTGAAAATTGATGTTGGCTTGTGCTTTTTTTAGTAAAATTACCAATTCGTCAGTGGCGTTACCTCTTGCCGAAACTACTACTGCGATTGGTTCGTTATTGAAATATTTTTGAGCAATCGTTTGAATTACTTTTTGCAATCCTTCTCCGTTTGCTAATGATTTTCCTCCAAATTTTAATATTTTCATTTTAATTGAATATAGGTTTTAGTATGCTGTTTAGTTGTTCAAATTCTATCAAGAAAGCATCGTGTCCGTGAATGGATTTGATTTCGTGATAAAATGAATTGTTTTTGTAGTTTTTGACTTCCTGAAAAGCGGTTTTGATTTCGTTTGACGTAAAAAAATAATCGGTATCCACGCTAATTAGATGAATGTTTAATGAGATGCTTTTGATGACTTCCGATTTATTATTGTTTTTAAAAATATTGGTCGTTTTCAATAAATGATTCATGAGTTTGTAAGCTGAAAGTTGGAATCGATTTTGCAATTTTTCTCCATGATGCAACAACCAACTTTCCACTTGAAACAATCCTTCCGAATTTTGCAATTTGGTATGAAATTTTTCTTGTAAAGATTCGGGTGTTCGATATAATAACATCGCATGAATTC
>JAHRWO010000123.1 GCA_019105125.1 Flavobacterium sp. | reverse complement strand
TTATCCCAAAAACGAATCAAAGACGCATTCACGTTAAATGCTTTGGCAATTTCGCCAATGCTGTAATATCTTTTATTTGGTGCTAATTCTAAATGCATTAGTCTAATGATTGATTTTCTTGGTTCGCTAATTTTGAAATTTCTATATATTCTTTTGCTGAAATACTTCCGTAATAAAAATTCAGCGGATTTACACGCTCGCCATTTTTAAATACTTCATAGTGTAAATGCGGTGCCTGACTTCTTCCTGTACTTCCCACATAACCAATAATATCACCACGTTTCACTCTTTGACCTGGACGACAATTGTATTTACTTAAATGCGCATACAAGGTTTTGTAGCCATAACCGTGATTAATTTCAATATGATTTCCATAACCTGATAACGAAGCGTCTGCTTTATACACTACTCCATCACCTGTGGCATAAATTGGTGTTCCGGTTCTTGCGGTAAAATCCATTCCGTAATGGAATTTTCTAATTTTGGTAAATGGATCGCTTCGGTAACCAAAACCTGATGCCATTTGCTTTAAATCTTCATTTTTCACGGGTTGGATTGCTGGAATTGCCGCCAATAACTTCTCTTTCTGTTTCGCTAAAGCCACAATTTCATCTAATGATTTCGATTGAATTACTAACTCTTTCGTTAAAACATCAACACGTCTTGTAGTGTTTTCGATTAATTCAGAATTATTGAAACCTTGTAAATCTTTATATCGATTCACACCACCAAATCCTGCTTTTCGTTCTTCTTCTGAAATTGGCGTTGAGTTAAAATAAATTCGATAAATGTTATTATCTCTGTTTTCAATCGCTTCCAAAACATCGTCCATCAAATCCAACTTCTTATTCAAAACGGTGTAATTCAATTTCAAGGCTTCGATTTCTCTGGCTTGAATTTTATCTTTTGGTGTTTCGAAATAACTCGTGTTGACCAATAAGAAAAAACTCAAAAATCCAAACAATGCCGAAGACAATAAAAAAAGCATTACGTAAGCAAATTTCTTTCTCTTTTTAGGCAGAATGCGCTTGTATGCTAAATTTTCTGAATCGTAATAATATTTTACCTTCGACATATATGAAAATATACTATTTTTGTGCCAAATTTATTGATTGACATAGGTTATACGAACAAATTTAAGAAATGTTTCATTCTTTAGCTATTTTATTTTTAGTTGGGCTATTTTTTTGAACATTTCAATTCGTTTCTTCGTCACAATAAACAAATAAAAACAGATCTAAATTATTGATAATGAAATCGCAAGACATTCGTAAAGCATACTTGAATTTTTTTGAATCAAAAGGGCATTTAATTGTTCCTTCTGCGCCCATCGTTTTAAAAGACGATCCAACCTTGATGTTCAACAACTCGGGAATGGCCCAATTCAAAGAATATTTTTTAGGCAATGGAACGCCAAAAAGTCCTAGAATCGCCGATACGCAAAAATGTCTTCGTGTTTCGGGAAAACACAATGATTTAGAAGATGTAGGTTTTGACACCTATCACCACACCATGTTTGAAATGTTGGGTAACTGGTCGTTTGGCGATTATTTCAAGAGAGAAGCATTAGCTTGGGCTTGGGAATTTCTTACTGAAGTTTTAAAGTTAGACAAAGACCGCTTGTATGTTTCTGTTTTTGAAGGAAATCCTGCTGAGAATGTACCATTTGACCAAGAAGCGTTTGATATTTGGAAACAATACGTTTCGGAAGACCGCATCATTTTAGGAAATAAAAAAGATAACTTCTGGGAAATGGGCGACCAAGGTCCGTGTGGTCCCTGTTCGGA
Organism: Flavobacterium sp.; assembly: GCA_019105125.1. Taxonomy (GTDB): domain Bacteria; phylum Bacteroidota; class Bacteroidia; order Flavobacteriales; family Flavobacteriaceae; genus Flavobacterium. Next base: position 2,142 of record JAHRWO010000123.1, on the reverse strand, counting down.
AATTCATATCGATTTGAGAACCGATGCAGAACGTGCAACTGTTTCAGGAAGAGATTTAGTTAATGCTGATCATCCGCAAGTAGTGGAAATTTGGAACAACGTATTTATGGAATTCAATCGTAAAGCTGATGGTTCTTTAGAAAAATTACCAGCGCAACACGTTGATACGGGAATGGGATTTGAGCGTTTGTGTATGGCGATGCAAAATGTAACTTCGAATTACGATACGGATGTTTTCACACCGCTTATCTCAAAAGTTGAAGAAATTACAGGATTAAAATACACTTCAAACGAAGTTAAAAATATAAGTGAAGAACAAAACAAAACCAACATTGCCATCCGTGTAATTGTAGATCACGTTCGTGCGGTAGCATTTGCTATTGCTGATGGTCAATTGCCATCAAATACAGGTGCTGGTTATGTAATTCGTAGAATTTTACGTCGTGCGATTCGTTACGGATTTACGTTTTTAGGAACAAAAGAACCTTTCATCAACAAATTAGTGGAAGTTTTAGCGAACCAAATGGGCGAATTTTTCCCTGAGATTAAATCGCAACAACAATTGGTTACCAATGTAATTCGCGAAGAAGAAGCGTCTTTCTTAAGAACTTTAGAACAAGGATTACAATTATTAGATAAAGTAGTTGCTGAAACATCTGGAAAAGAAGTTTCGGGTGAAAAAGTTTTTGAATTGTACGATACTTTTGGTTTCCCGAAAGACTTAACGGCTTTAATTTTAAAAGAAAAAGGCTATTCGTTTAACGAAACCGAATTCGAAACGGAATTACAAAAACAAAAAGCGCGTTCTCGTGCGGCTTCGGAAGTAACGACTGACGATTGGAAAGTTTTAATTGATGGAAATGTAGAAACTTTCGTTGGGTATGACCAAACGGAAAACAACGTTAAAATCACCAGAATTCGTAAAGTAGATTCTAAAAAAGATGGTGTTTTATACCAAATTGTTTTAGATGCTACGCCATTTTATCCAGAAGGTGGTGGACAAGTGGGAGATAAAGGAACATTAGTTTCTGCAAATGAAACGATTGAGATTATTGATACGAAAAAAGAAAACAACTTAATATTACATTTCGCAAAACAACTTCCTGAAAACGTGGAAGCTGGATTTGTAGCAAAGGTAAATACCGATTTAAGAACTTCGACTTCTAAAAATCACTCGGCAACGCATTTGATGCATTTGGCTTTAAGAACGATTTTAGGAACGCATGTGGAGCAAAAAGGTTCGTTAGTAAATCCAAATTATTTGCGTTTCGACTTCTCTCATTTTTCTAAAGTTTCAGATGAAGAATTACGTCAGGTTGAAGCAAGTGTAAATGCTCAAATTGAAGCCCAATTACAATTAGTAGAACATAGAAATATTCCAATTAAAGAAGCTTTAGACAAAGGTGCGATAGCTTTGTTTGGAGAAAAATATGGCGACAATGTTCGTATGATTGAATTTGGAGATAGCAAAGAATTATGTGGAGGAATTCACGTGAAAAACACTGCTGATATTTGGCATTTCAAAATTGTTTCAGAAGGAGCTGTAGCGGCTGGAATTCGTCGTATTGAGGCGATTACAGGTGATGCCGTAAAAGATTTCTATAAAAATCAGGAAGATACATTAGCGGAAATCAAAGAAGTATTGAAAAACCCACAAGATGTTTTAAAATCGGTGGCTTCATTACAAGATGACAATGCGAAATTGAAAAAACAATTAGAGCAATTAGTTAAAGAAAAAATCGAAGGATTAAAAAATACTTTAATCAACGATTTCCAAGAAATCAACGGAATCCAATTTTTAGCGAAACAGGTAGATTTATCTATGAGTTCGACTAAAGATTTAGCACAAGCTATCGGAACTTCTAAACCAAATGCGTTTGTGTTTTTAGCATCAGTTGAAGATAATGCACCAAATATTCATTGCTACATTTCAAAAGAATTAGTCGCTGAAAAAGGATTAAACGCTGGAAACGTCATCAGAGAATTAGGAAAACTAATCGACGGAAATGGTGGTGGACAACCGTTCTTCGCTTCTGGAAAAGGGAAGAATGTTGGTGGAATTAAAGAGGCGTTAGAGAAAGCAGTTGAGTTTATTAAATAACAAAACTTAAACATCTAAAATATAAATCCCGATAAAATTAT